>JASJDX010000505.1 GCA_030064975.1 Pleurocapsa sp. MO_192.B19 | reverse complement strand
GACCAGCTTTAGAGTATCGCCATCGGAAGGAATTGCCTTCCTTTTTTACACTAAAGACATCGGTTTTGCCGTCCCCATCAAAATCACCAAAACGCAAATTCTCTAACGGGACTGAGGAGCGGGTCAGGTTCACCCACTTTCCGATACCTCCGGGTGAATAACGCCAACGCAAAAATTCGCCTTCTGGTGTCACGCTAAAGATATCGGTTCGTCCATCACCGTCGAAGTCGCCAAAGCGGACTTCACTCAGTGGCACGGGTTCAAAGCGGCGGAATTTCAGAATGCCTTGGCTACTATCAAGGATTAGACCAGAGTAGCCACCAAACCACACATACCATGCAGGATCAGGATCGAAGTTGTACATGTTGTCGAAGACAAACATGTGCGCCACCTCCGTCATTTCGACGTCAGCGGGTACGCTTGACTGGGCAACTGCATCTCTCCGGTTGTCAGCGGTTGGCCTGTTGGGATTATCGTCGTCAACATCCTGTGAACCAAGAAAATGGTTGTAATAAATGCGAGCCCCATCAAGGGGCTTTCCGCGAATCCTTACGGCATTGATCACGTTCTGTAAAAAGGTGTTCTGATGGATAAGGATCTTATTTCCAGCAATCGTGCCCCCTTTCTTTTTTCCCCTTATGGTACATATTGTGGGATAAAGGCAGTTATCATCACAACAACCTCCGCTATCACATTCCACTTGTGATGAATCTACTGAGTAGGGACAAGAGCCATGCATGTCGAAGTTATGGGCACCTGTCCCGCGGACATCAAGGGCGAGGTTGTAGCGCGCCTCGTATCCACTTAACTCAAGGCCTGCGTCAGCGATATCGTGCCTGTTATGGCTAAATATATTGGCCTCGATGAGCGCAAAGCTATTCGACAGTGACACCCCGTATGCGAGCCCACAGTGGACGCAATCTGGATTCAGACTTGCGCGACTTTGATGGTGGATGTAGTTGTGGTGGATGTGAATGCCTTGACGTCCTTGCGCTAGGATACCCGATCGTGCCCATTTCCAGATTTCATTGTTATCGACCTCTACGTTATCTGCGGATATTCGGATAGCCCTCGCATCGTTGTTGCTATCTGGTGGGTCGAGATTAGTGTTGGGCCCTCGTAACCGCAACCCGGTAATGCGGGCACCAGAGCCAAGTACCGCTAACAAGGGTCTTTTGGCTGCCATTTGGTCCTGGGTGAACAACAGAGCCCCGCGAGACCCATCATGCCCGCGCCCGCTGGCAAGCGTAACATCCTTGTTGATAGGTAGATTCCACTCTCCTGTTAAGTTGATCTCCGCTGAATCGTCTACGTAAACCACGGTACCCGGCGTGGCACTGTTCAAGGCTTCTATGAGTTCGTTTCGACTTGTCACAAGCGATGGCGGTTTTGGCACCCAATCACCATAGCCTTCGCCACCACCAAGCGGTTTTCCCGTCGGGTTATCGAGAGCCCCCAAGCCTCCCGCCAAGATGCTTTTGGAATAGCTACTCGCCTGAGCTTGTTGACCAAATATATTCCCAACAGAAAAAAATATTAGTATCAGAAAGATTACACTGAAGCAAATAATTCTTTGAAATTTAGGGCAGAAAATCATTTGTCTTTTCTCTTTGCTTTGTTATTCGTGTGTAAATCATAGAGATTCTATTTGAAATCAGATAGATCAGAATTTGGTGCCTATTGCTTAGCGGGGGTTTGAGGCTCATTTTCTACAGAAAAGGTCGATCAAAATGAGTTAATTTTGTACTTGTGGGTCAAATCGGGAAATTCATTACCTTTTTTACCCCTAAATAAGGCCTCAAACCCTTGCTACATCTGGAGCACCAATTTTAGATCTATGTGCCCTGAACTCCAGCTAACTGGGTTAGCAATTCGCTCAATGCGCACCACGGCGCACGCTTTCACTGTATACGGCTCAAACAATGCCTTGCAATTCAGTGTTTCCGATTCTTAACAATCCTTACGGATTATCCTGACGGTTACGTTTGCAAACCGGGGCTTGCACCTAACTTTTCCCAATCAGTTAAGTTTCATCTCACTTGCAGTCAAGACAATCACCTGTCCCACGTCAGCACCCTTTCAGGTTAGGCATCCGCCCTATCTGCCACGTTATGAATTCCGGTGGCCTTTCGGCTGGCAGCTTTCGCTTCTTGGGACATCCTGTGCCCGCTAGAGATTTCAGCTTCGGTTGCCCTCTACTTACCTGAAAATGAAACCATCTTCAGGACTCTGTCGGAGGTTCCTCGTTCCGCACGGGGTGGAGATGTGATTGCCTTAGGACTCCTCTCTACTCCGGGGGCGGGGTGTTCTCGATTGGTATTTAGACGCTACCAATCCCCATCTGCTCCAACATTCTCGTATCAGCCATTTCGAGAACCTCAAATTAACGAAGCCTTATCAAGGATTCATTGTATTATCCTTAGCAACCTTGCCCTAGCCCTCTTACCTGGTTTTGGCTCCAGGCTTGTTGGACACTTAACCTCGTCTGCTGATACTGCCCCCACATTACTGAGTGAACATTCCGAGGCGGACATCCACCTGAACACTGACGGGGAAAGGATTTTGGGAATCCCTTCCAACTCCCCCGAACGACTTCGAGTCGCGCGCCTAACTATTTATTATACAGAATTGTTCCGTATAATTACCCTTTTCGGGGGGGATATACAGAATTTTTCGGTATATCCTAGGGTGTTATCTAGAATCTTTCCGCATAACATTCTTATACAGAGTATTAAACGGAATTTTTCTGTATAAACCCCGATGGAACAACGTCCTAAAAAACTGTTGTCACAAGTACGAGATGCTATTCGGCTCAAACATTACTCTTACCAAACAGAAAAAACCTATGTTCATTGGATTAAACGCTACATCTTTTTTCATAATAAACAGCATCCCAAAGATATGGGAGGTAAGGAGATTGAAGCTTTTTTGACAGATTTGGCTGTCAATCAGAAAGTGGCAGCATCCACACAGAACCAGGCACTTCATGCCATTTTATTTTTATACAAAGAAGTATTAAGACAAGAATTAGACTTAAAGGTAAATGCGGTAAGAGCCAAGAAAACTAAATACTTACCAACAGTTCTGACAAAAGAAGAAGTTGTTGCTATTATTCAACAATTGTCGGGCGTACATCAACTGCTAATTAAATTACTGTACGGTACGGGTTTACGCTTGAGTGAAGGTTTAAACTTGCGCGTTAAAGATGTTGATTTTGCCCAACAACAAATTATTGTCCGTGATACAAAGGGCAATGAAAGTCGGGTGACTATGTTACCCGAAAGTATCGCTGAAGAATTAAAAATTCATTTACAAAGTGTAAAAATTATACATCAACAGGATTTACAAAAAGGCTATGGTTCGGTTTATTTACCTTTTGCATTAGAGAGGAAATATCCAAGAGCAAAGTACGATTGGATTTGGCAGTTTGTTTTCCCTTCTGTTAGCATCTCTAAAGACCCCCGCAGTGGAGAAGTTCGTCGCCATCATTTACACGAGAGTAGTTTGCAAAAAGCTTTAAAACAAGCAGTTCGCAAAGCAGGTATTCAAAAAAAGGTGGGTTGTCATACGTTTCGCCATAGTTTTGCGACGCATTTGCTACAAAATGGCTATGATATTCGGACAGTACAGGAATTGCTAGGGCATAAAGATGTTAAAACAACCATGATTTATACTCATGTCTTGAATCGCGGTGGTAGAGGAGTCAGAAGTCCTCTTGATCCATAAACAGGCTTTGATTATAGCGAATTAAACGATATTCACTACAGATATATCATAAGAGCGAACAGCAGTTCCTCCTTACCACTTGGATTAAATTAGCGATCTTTTTAAGAAGCGAGCGATCGCCTTACCCTAATAACTAATGACAAATGACTAATAATTACAATTGCTTAACCTCCGATACCAACTGAGATAATACATCCTGCGCACTACCGATATAGCCGTACAAAGTTATATTAGGACATATTAGTTATTAGCTCGAAAGTAGCAAGTAGCAAGTAGCCCTTCGGGTTCGACAGTTTGACGGGCGGTATAAATGCCGCAGGAGACCTACGGCAACACGCCCTCCTTATGCCGGGGAACCCGTCCACCGCAACTGTCTCACAAGTAGCAATTTTAAAGAGTGTCCTAACCTAAATACGTAATGCTATAACCCTCTTCTGTCACTCTCCGAAAACTTGGGAAATTTGTGATTTCTGTAATTGTTATATAGTAAGCGATTGCCATGTTATTTACTAATAAAAATTCCACCAGCCTCCTAAATCGTGTCATGCATCACAATGGAGCCCATTTTCTCGTATTTGATTCAACTCTGAGGCGGAAAACACGTTCTCGTTCAATAAGTGGACATATTCCTCTGAAACACTGGTGTCAAAGATGGCGATGTCATCAGAATTGATGGTGACGCAGATCCCATGGTCAAATAACGTCCGAATAGGATGGACGGCATACGCCTCAACTCGACCTAAGCGGACATTACTGGTTGGACAGATATGGAGGGGTATCTGCCGTTCTTGCAAATACGCCATCACATCCTGAGACTCCGCCGCGCTGATTCCATGTTGAATCGCCGTCAGATCAAGCGTTTCAATGGCCTCAATCAGACTCTCGGCTGGTCCGAATTCCCCAATATGAGCTTTCCGTTTCATGCCTTTTTCTTTTGCAAGCCGGTAAATCTCGCGAAAGTTCTCAATCGGTTGCGCAAATTCTGTCGCATAGAGATCGATGGATTGGAAATACTCCGTCTCCAAATAAGGGGTAAACCAGTCCAGTAATTCGCGGACATCACTATACCGGCTAAACCCAATTTCTGGGATGAAATGGATGTTAGGGGCGATACGGTGATGGATCCCTTCAAGGACTTCAATTAACGTGGTGACCGATCCATCATACAAGGACCGATGCGTGACATCAATATTCATTTCAAGGATAGTGATGCCATCCTGTTGCGCGGCGAAAAAGGCGGCTTCATAGGTGCGTTCAAACCCGGCGGCTCCCTCGAAATGCGGGAAAAACTGCTCGACAATCCAGGCGTGCATCCCATCTAAACCCTGCAATGTCGACGGTGGCGGTTCGATCTCGATGCCAAATTGCTGGGCAAAGTAGGGTAAGCGTCCTCCGAGGAACCCATGGTTATGGCGATCACTTTTCGCAATACGTGTAATGGCCTGCATATCACGAGTGTTCAAGGCGTCAATAAAGGCATTTCTCATCTCCTGCTTTCCCTCCAAATAGGTATAATTTCCTCGTTGATAGCGAACATGACAATGCCCTGTGCCTTATGAAGAATCATACGGAATTTGTCAATCCGAACTCGCACCTCATAATATTTTCTCGCAATAGGATATTGCCCAAAGAGTGCTAATCTTCGGTGATATCTAGACTTTTTCTGGATATCATGCCGAATAAGTATAATATCAAGAATTTTTCTGAATATCGTTCCGTGGAAAACCCGCCTAAAAAACTGCTCGAACAAGTCAGTGATGTTATTCGTCTGAAACATTATTCCTATAAAACAGAAAAAAGTTAAAAAAAGTTATATTAATTGGATTAAACGCTAGATTATATTTCATGCTAAACGACATCCTAAAGAAATGAGAAGAGTTACAGTTTCATTTACAGATTGTTAAACGTCAAAATCAGCAGGATTTAGAAAAAGGTTACAGTTCGGTTTATTTACCATTTGCTAAGATGAGAAAATATAAAAATGCCGATCGCGAATGGATTTGGCAGTTTGTATTTCCCTCAAATAGAATCTTCCAAGATCCTCGAAGTAAAATTATTCGCCGTCATCATTTACATGAAAGCGGATTACAAAAAGGCTTTAATTAGGGTTTGCTGAAAAAGTAATCGAAAAAATTGACAATAATCAGCTTGTTTCAAAGATAAGTTTTTCTGTTAATAACTAGGCTTTAATATCAACTTTAATAATATAATTATCGAGAAGGAAGCCTAATTTATAGGGATGAATAAATAAAGACAAAAAAAGACAGTTAACCTGCCTGAGCAGGGTGGAAAGATTGATCACCAAAAAAGTAATTGCAATAGAAGTTTCTGAGGTTTCAGGAAGTTTTGCCATGATACAATTAAGACGATAACGCCTTTTTGCCTGACCAAATTTACCTTCAATAGCATTACGAACTCTTTCATCGTCTAGAGCTTGTTTTTTATTTTCTTTACTAACATTTTTAGGTGGTCTGACTAATGGTGGACCACTGATTCTAATTCCTCTCTCTTTACACCAGGCTCTATTTTCTCTAGTTCGATAAATTCTATCCACATGGACTGATAATGGATAATATCCAGTAAAGTTTTTATATTCTTCGACTTGTTTTTTAAAGTCTCTAGACTCATTAAAGTTATCCCAACTTAGATGGTCTAAAAACACATATTGGTCGAAACAGCTTACTGAGATTTTAGCTCCAAACTCAACAGGTTTACCTGCTTTTCCTCTCACGATAGGTCGAATATGCGGTTGGCTTATACTAACAATCCTATCGTCAATTCTGTTCGATTCATTTTCATACATCCATAATTGTTGGCGATAAACTTCTGTTACTACCAACAACATTTTAGATTTTCTTGGACTTAGGCTACTTAACTCTGCTCCTGCATTAATTAACTTCTCTATCTGGGAGAGATTTCTTTTGATATATTGTAGTTGTTTGGCAATAGCATCACTTCTTTCTTTTCGAGATGGACGACGGTTTTCCGCCACTTTTAAATAATCTTTTCTGGCTTGCTTTTTATAAGTTCTTGGCTTTTTATGCAGCTTATTTTTTCTGTTTTTATAGAGAGAATCTATGATTTTCTCTGTTTGCTTTCTGGCTTGATTTAGTATTCCTAGATCATTCGGGTAAGTTAGATCAGCAGGCGCACAACTAGCATCTAATCTTAACTTTCCTCTGTTTTTTATGACTCCGTCTTCTCCTTCTTCTGTTTTTTCAGTGAAATTATTCACCATTTTTTTGTTAATCTGATTCAGCAAATTTTTATCGATTCTTTTTCTAAAATAAACTAACATCGATGGTTCAAATGGGGAATCATTACTATAGGCTGACATCCCGATAAAATACTGTAAATAGAAGTTTTCCTTGATTTGTTCTACTGTTTCGCGATCGCTTACTCCTAATTTTTCTTGAATGATTAATGCTCCCAATGCCATCCGAAAAGGTTTGGCGCTTCGCACCCATTTTTTCGGCAAATTTTTCGGCATATTCTTGCTCAAATTCCGCCCAAGGTATCAATTCGGCCATGATTACCCCGAGAGAAATCCTAGACAAATATAGACAGCCTTAAGAAACCGATAACTTAACGCCTCCTACCGATAACTTAAATACAAGGCTGTCTATATTTGTACAGATTTATTGGTGCCCA
>JASJDX010000040.1 GCA_030064975.1 Pleurocapsa sp. MO_192.B19 | reverse complement strand
CCGCTACCAACTTCTCCATCCCCAAAACCCCGCACAGAATTACTACCACCCAAAATAAAAGCTTCGTAGGGAGGTAAATCGCCGATCACTGTTCCTGCTTGGACATTAAAAGCTAATGCTTCTGGTCCATCATTAAAGCGAATAATATTAATTGGAAAAAATTGACTGTAGTTAGCCCGAATACGATTGAACAGGATACTACCCGAACCAATAGGCACAGTTTGCTCGGTTCCTAGTCTTAATACTGAACCTTTAGTCGGTTGTAAAGGATTGTTACGGAGATCGCGAGTAGCCCCAAAACGGAAAGTAAATAAATCGTCTGTACCGTCATCGCTAAAGGCAAGGTTTATGCGATCGTCTATACCGTCATCTGGAGTTGGGTCTTCTGACAACGGAACAATATCACCATCACCGTCTCTAACCTCTACCCGTTGATATTGAAAACCTGTCGATAGTGTCCATTCTCGACGTGCAAAAGGATCGGTGGGTAAAGGACGAGAAAAGCTAATACCGCCCCCTGTGCGAACTATGCGAGGAGAATCACCATCGCCATCATCGTCAAAAGTTTCGATATCGTCATCTCCATTAAATACTAATGATACAGAACGACGACGGAAGCCATTAACGGTATAAGACGTGCGACTTTCACTAGTAGCAATCCAAGGATCGCTAAAGCTGACATCAAACAAGAAGCTATCATCCCCAAGTTGGAATTCTGTCCCAAAAGTTTGATTATTACCGCCTAAGTTCTGTTGCTGATAACTAATTGTGCCAAATAAGCCACTATCAGAACTAAACCCAGCCCCCGCAGCAACCGAACCGCTACCACCTTCTACCACATCTATGTTAACTATTACCTTGCTAGGATCTTTGCCTGGGCTAAAAGAAAAACGAGCATCTTCAAAAATGCCTAATCCAAAAACGCGTTGTAAATCTCTTTGAGCCGTATCTCGTTTAAAAACATCCCCTGGCTGTAATTCTACTTCGCGCTTAACGATAAATTCACGAGTTTTACCTTCTTTTGGTTCATCATCTTCATCAAAATACCTAACTTGGATATCCTCAATGACTCCCTCTGCAACAACTAAGACAACTGTACCATTAGGACTGACTTGGGGAGAACCTACAATTTGGGCTAGTTCATAACCATTATTGCTATACCATTCATTAATTTTAATAATTCCTTCTTGTAGTTCTCTCAGGTTAAGAATTTGACCATAATTCTTGCCAAAATATTCCTGAACTTTTTCTGGCGGTAAAACCGTACTGGCTTCTCCTTCGGGAACAGTTTCGATTGTAACCTGATTTAAGATTGGATTAGGTTCAACCATAAATGTGATCCTCACCCCCAAAGATGTATCCCCTGGAGTTACTTCCACGTTTTGGAAATAACCAGTGGCGTAAACGGCGTTAACATCTTCTTGTAACTGAGTTCTAGTTGTAGTTCTACCTGGTTCTGTGCTAATAGTCGCATAAACAATATCTTCTAGTTCTTCATTAGCCCCTTCTACCAATACTTCTGCTACAAGAACACGAGGATCGTTTGCCGATTCTGGAGAATTGTCCCCCTCTTCTGTATTTTCAGGCGACTGGACTCCATCAACGTTAGGCGATCGCTCTTGTTGAGGTGGTTGAAACTCAGGTAATTTAATATTGGGGTCTACTTGTCCATCAGAATTAGGTTGGGACGGTAATTGTGATGGAGAATTCGGATTTTGAGATATTTGAGTCGGCTTAATGTTTTTTAGTAAGGCTGCACCATTTGTCGTTATTATTCTGTCTGATGATTGGACAGTGAGATTTTTATTTTCTGCTTTAGTAGACAGAGATAAGCCCAGAGTCAGGATCGTTGCCAGGATTGTAATTAAAGTAGGAGATAGACGTAAGTTTTTTGATTCAATTAACACTTCCACACACCAAATAGAGCATTTAACAAGTTAACAATTTTAGTTTTGGTCTTACTTTAAGTTTTCTCACTCGATACGCAACTAATTTTGCTTGATTTTACTAAAAATAAAACTGAGTTTAATTAAATAGTTGTATTCAAATTGTTATGATACGTCAATTAACTATTAGAGCAATATGACTCCTCATATCACTTGATTTTTCCTATTTGTCTTAAGGAATTATTTTTATTAAATTGAAGCATTGAAGCATTAAAGTTGAATTTTTAGCAAGTATAATTAGTACACATGAAACAAACAATTTAAACTAATATAGTTTATTTTTTAAATTGTGCCAAAACTCGCTGTTGAACTTGTTGATAAGCTGACTCTACTTCTCCTAAATCTTTACGAAAGCGGTCTTTATCCATTACTCTAGATTGCGGATCGGTTTCATTTTTATCCCAAAGACGACAAGTATCAGGACTAATTTCGTCCGCTAAGAGTAAATTTTGTTGGGTGTCAATGCCAAATTCTAGTTTGAAATCTACCAAGGTAATATTGCATTGGTCAAAAAATTTTTGCAGGTTTTTGTTTATTTGACGTGCCATATTTTCAATCTCTACTAGTCTTTCAGGGGTAACTAGATCTAATAAAAAAATGCGATCGCGAGTCAACAATGGATCGCCTAATTCATCACTTTTATAGTAATACTCTACTAAAGGAGAAGGTAATACTTGACCTTCTGGTAATCCTGTTTGGCGACAAAGACTTCCTGCTGCAATATTTCTAACTACTACTTCTACAGGCACAATAGTAACAGCTTTAACTCTCATCTGATTTGGTTGAGGAGAATCTATATAGTGTGTGGGAATACCTACCGATGCCAACCACTCAAACAAAGCTGCGGTAATTTGGCAGTTCATTTCTCCTTTGCCCTTTATTTGTCCTTTTTTTTGAGCATTAAAAGCCGTGGCATCATCTTTGTACACAGTTAGCAATATCTCTGGAACTTCTGTAGAGTAGAGAATTTTTGCCTTGCCTTCATAAAGTTTTTCTGTCTGTGACATCTTTAATTTTAATGAGTCTAGATTGAATGATTTATAAAAACAAAAAATTGGGTTTCAAACTTTGGTTAAGGTAAGATTAACTAAAATCAAACATCTTGTTAAGATTTAAAATAAAACCCTGTTCATAGTAGCGTCATCAAGGCGCATTTGTGATCCTCACTTGCAATAAAAGAGCTTGTAAATTAAGAATTGTTAAACTAAAAGCAGATTACGTACAAGTTTGTTACCAATTGATGTAATAAAAACATTAAATAACAAAGAATATGGCAAATAATAAAAAAACTAACGATTTTCTCTATCCCCGAAATTCTTATCACGGCAAGATTAAACCAGAAAATTTGGTTTTCAACTCTAATTTGCAAGAATTTGCACAAAAGATTAGCTATATCTGTAATTTAGAAACTGGCGGAAAACTACCACCAGAAAAAGCATACAAGCAAATTAAATCTTTATGGAAAGAATTAAAACGAAGTAAGAAAGAGCTAGGCATTGGACAAAATGGGCAAAGTGGTTTTGGTGAATAATAGATAAGAAGGCACTGACTTTCTAATCTAGAGGGAGGACTGCTATAAATAATAAGATTACGAAATTATAGCTAAATAATGTCTCGCTAATGTCTCGCTCTAAAGCTCTACAATCCTATATATTGGTTCGTTTGCTCCTTGCTCCTTTGATGTTGCTGACGATCGCTACTTTGGTATTTCTACTATTAAGGGCAACTCCTGGAGATCCAGCTGATGCAATTTTAGGTACCCGCGCACCAGAAGCAGCTAAAGCAGCCTTGAGATTGCAATTAGGTTTAACTAATCCTCTGTGGCAGCAGTATTTTGATTACCTCAAGGATTTACTCAGTTTTGATTTAGGTAGCTCCCTGACAAGTCGTGGTTTATCAGTTTGGTCAGTAATCAAAGACTATTTTCCTGCCACTGTTGAGCTATCTTTTTGCAGCATGATTGTTGCTGTAGTTGTAGGTGTATTGGTAGGAATGGTTTCTGCTTCTTCCTCAAATAACTTTCTTGATGCTGGAGGGCGGTTATTTGGTATTGTCACTTATTCTCTACCTCTGTTTTGGGTAGGAATGGTATTGCAGTTAATTTTTGCGGTGAATTTAGGCTGGTTTCCCTTAGGGACTCGTTTCCCGATTAATGCCCCTACTCCACCTCAGGTAACAGGCTTATATCTAATTGATAGTCTAGTGGCAGGAGATATAGGAATGTTCCTCAATACCATACATTATCTGGCATTGCCTAGTTTGACTCTGGGTTTACTGTTAAGTGGTATTTTTGAACGTATTGTCAGGGTTAACCTTAAGCAAACTCTTCAAGCTGATTATGTGGAAGCAGCGAGGGCGAGAGGAATTCCTGAACGAACTATTTTAGTTTCCCATGCTATGAAAAATGCTTTAATTCCCGTAATTACAGTTTTGGGTTTAACCTTTGCCGCCTTACTGGGTGGTGCAGTATTGACGGAAGTAACCTTTTCTTGGCCAGGTTTAGGGAATAGACTATACGAAGCCATTTCCTTGCGAGATTACCCTACTGTGCAGGGAGTGATGGTCTTTTTTGGCGTTATTGTGGTGATTGCCAGTATTGCGATCGATATTATTAATGCTTATATCGATCCGAGAATTAGGTATTAAAATAATCACATCTGATTTGATTACTGATTACTGATTACAAAGCTTATGCCTCGTTTAAATATTCATAGCTTGTCAATGCAAATTAGTCGTATGTTTGAGCAGGGACAATCTTTCTTTTGTGCCATTAAAGTACAAGATTGGCTCAGAGAGCGTAATGAAAATCCTGATGATTATGAAATTTTGTTTCATGAAAAACCTGCACCACCAGGATCGGGATTGATTATCATGCGAGAAATTGAGCTACGTCGCAAGGATGGCAAACCTACAGAAGCTTGGTTACAAGAAGATGTAAATAGCTATACCTAAAACCTTTGATCAAAATAAATTTAATTTAATTTAATTTAGCGAAGCAGGAAGCGTCGTCGCCTTGTGCGCGACGTAGTTCACTCTGACATTTTGCCGTAACTTACTTAAGATCTAATCAGCATTAAAAATATCTCGGTGCAGTTTCCAATGACCGTTAATCTTTTTCCAAGCCACTACATATTTGCCAGCGATCGCCTGAGGATTTTGAGTGTTAGCAATATTTTTCGAGTTGAAAATACCATATTCAACTAACAGATCTCCCTGTATTTCCACATCTTGAACAGTTAAAGTTATATCGGTGAAGATCTTAAATGCGGCGATCGCTCTATCTAATTCGATAACACCTTCTTCTACTAACATCATTACCATAGTAGCTGTAAATGTCTTGCCTACCGAAGCTACTTCATAGACTGTTTTTTCTGTTGCAGGAACAGAATGTTCTAAGTTGGCTATTCCATAACCTTTCATTAACAGGGGGTTGCCTTCTCTTACTACCGCCACAGACAGCCCAGGTATCTGCTTTTTGGTCATTACATCTTGAATATATTCATCAATCATGGTTAATTTTGAAATATGTGTGATGAAATCCCTTAATATATTGGTTATTCTAGATTCAATTTGTAACTTTTAGTAATCAGACTCTTTTTTGGTTGCTTATTTCTGTTGTCGTAATTGCCTGGGAGATACACCAAGGATCTTTCTCATGTGCCGACTAAGATGACTTTGATCGTAAAAACCCACAGTCATTGCGACATCAGCGATCGCCAAATCTGATTTCTAATTTGTCATGTATCATACAGATCATCAATCAAAACTTTGTTTGCATCCCTTATCCCTCATCCCTCATCCCTTATCCTTTCTATAGTCCCCAGTATTCGATTCTTTCCTCCAGCCAGCCAGATTTTTTCCAATGAGCGATCGCCTGATTAACTTTAGAACGTAATTCTTTATACTGTAAGCCTTTGGGCATCACAATCGCCAATGCTGCTCCCGAAAGCCTCTCTGGTAGTAGTTGATAGTCAGGATATTCTTGTACCCAACCAGTGAGGACAGAGCGATCGCCCGCAAAAGCATCAGCTTGTTTGGTTTCAATCAACTGTAATGCCTCTTGGTAAGAATCTACACCGATTAAAGTTGTATTGGGTAACCTATTACGAATTACAGCAATAGTGGCAGAGTTTTTGAGTACAGCTATTCTATTATTTGTTAAACCGCTAATATTTTTAATTCCAGTATTTTTAGTAATAATACCTGTGCCATCAAGATAGTAATGACGACTAAAATCGACTATTCTGCTGCGAGAACTGGTAACAGCTACTCTGGCGATCGCAATATCAACTTCATCCTCTAAAACTACCTGCAAACGTTCTTTATTTGTTACAGGAATAAACTCTACAGCTTCAGTATCTCCTAGCAATTCTTCAGCTAACTTGCGAGCAATATCAATTTCTAGGCCAATTAAACTACCCGACTCATCCGTAAAACCTAACGGACGCAGATTATCCTTAACGGCTACTTTTAATTCTCCCCTAGATTCAATTTCTGACCATTCTTCAGCAACTATTAATTGAGGTGTGGCAATAATAGTTGTGAGTAAGGCAATTGCAGTTGCGAAGCAAGTCCGAAGGACTAAGCTAGTCGCAGACATCGCGAAGCTAGTCGAAGCGTTTATCTGGCTTAGTTTGGGGCAAAGTTCCATTGCGCGAGGAATCCGCGTTGAAGAAACTTTGTCAGAAGAAATCGACGTAACCAGATTTAAAAGCCTTTGTTTCATCGCCCTGGTGCATTTGTTTGCTGAAGCTAATCTAACACCTGAGGAGAATTTTGTAGAATAGCGTAAGTTTTGTTCTTAATTATTGAATTAATTTACTTGTAATACATTCTATAGCAACTCTGAATTCAAAGAGCTTTTCTTGACTTTTCTCCCCTTTGTTCTCTATTTTCCTCCTATTTATACCTTCTACCAATTATTTAATTGTTATGAAATATCTGCTAAGAGATAGGCGAGCCAAATCAATTATTTGCCTTCATAATTTCCTCACAAGCTGCTTATAGTATCTAGGTGTGGTCAACTTTCTTGGTAGAGATTCTAGCTGTCGGCGTTATCGGTGCGATAGTATCTCACCTGACGATTGTCATTAAGTATCTCACCTGACGATTGTCATTAAGCGTCGGAATTCAGGTCGGTCGAGTAACTATGACAAAGATTAAATGTTTTATGGAGAGACTTACTTATGCTCCATCGAAGAAAGTTCATTCAAGCAGCGACAGCAACAGCGGGAGTGACAGCGATCAGTTCTGTCATTGCACAATCTTGTTCTTCTGAAAAGGATAGCTATAAAAAAGCCGTCAGCCAAATTTGGCGACACTCGGTTAACAACACAAAGTTGACTGATAACAGAGCGTTGCAGCGAGAACTGGTGCGTTATTCCACCCTTGCAGCTTCAAGTCATAACACCCAATGCTGGAAATTTCAACTTGAAGAGCGGCTAATCTCAATTATGCCCGACCTTAAAAGGCGCTGTCCAGCAGTCGATCCAGACGACCACCACTTATATACCAGTCTCGGCTGTGCGACAGAAAACCTCTTGCAAGCGTCTAAAGCCTTTGGTCTACAAGGCACCGTTGAGCTAGAATCGGCTGCCCCAATCAAAATTCATTTGGAATCGACAACCCCTTTTTCTTCATCACTTTTTCAAGCCATCCCTAAACGTCAATCCACTCGTACAGAATATGATGGTCAAACACTTGAAAATAAGGAGCTCAAGCAGTTAGAACAAGCTGCTACTGGAGATGGAGTAAATCTCATCATGATCACCGAAAAACAGGCAATGGAAAAGGTTTTAGAATATGTGATTGAGGGAAATACAGCCCAAATCAACGATCCTGCATTTGTTGAAGAGCTGAAATCCTGGATGCGGTTTAATTCGACAGAAGCGATACGCGAAGGTGATGGACTCTTTTCCCAATCTTCTGGCAATCCGTCTGCTCCTCATTGGTTGGGCAGCATTCTGTTCGATCTGTTTTTCACCTCAAAAGCTGAAAACCAAAAAAATACTAACCAAATTCGCAGTTCAGCGGGAATTGCTATCTTTGTCTCCGAAGAGAATAATCAATCTCATTGGATAAGAGCCGGGCAATCCTATCAGCGTTTTGCTCTACAAGCTGCTGCTTTGGATATTCGTACTGCTTTCTTAAATCAACCAGTTGAGGTTGAAAAATTACGACCTCAATTTGCCAACTATCTCGAAATTGGGAATCGTCGTCCTGACTTGGTTGTGCGGTTTGGTCGTGGTCCCGAAATGCCTCGCTCCCTAAGGCGAGCAGTTGAATCTGTAATTGTATAAGTTCTCAGTTTATATGTTCAATCTTCTCCCGAATCCAATGAAAGATAATCGATGGCAAGATTATTGAACTTATTTTAAACTTTTTCAACCTCCCTATAGTCCACAAGTTTATTCTTTAAATACTTAATTAAAATTTTTTCTAGCACTTGCGATCGCTATTGACATCCTGGAGTGGCAGTTTTTTGAACAATTTTATCAGTTTCCTGCCATTCTGGTTGCCAATAATAAACATCTAGGTGAATTACAGGCAAATTAAGTTTTTCACCTAAAGTTCTTGCTAGAGTTGACTTTCCTGCACCACAAGAACCAATAATAGCTATGCGTTGCCTATTTTTATCTTTCTAACCCAGTACTTTGTACTTAAAAAGCTTAAAACTCGGCTTTGTCAAAAAAACCGAGTCTATAGAAGATTTGTAGCCATTCAATTAAATTGCGTGATTTCTGAATAACTAATTCACTAACCTATTCTAGATTTAGATTTAACTTGCCGATTTAGCTACTTCAACAACCTTTTCAAAAGCTTGAGGATCTACCATTGCTAGCTGTGCTAACATCTTGCGGTTTAAACCCACTTCTGCTTTTTTAAGTTGGTGAGTGAACTTGCTGTAGCTCATACCGTGCATTCTAGCAGCCGCGTTGATACGGGTAATCCAGAGGCGACGAAAATCACGTTTGCGCTTACGGCGATCGCGATAGGCATTACGTAATGCCTTCATCACCTGCTGGTTAGCAATGCGAAATAGTTTGGAATGGGAACCACGGAAGCCTTTTGCTAGTTTAAGGATCTTCTTGCGGCGTTTGCGGGCAACATTACCCCGTTTGACTCTACTCATAGTTAATGTTTATCGATTTTGTTTGATGGAGGTTAACAACTAAATTTAGTAGTAACTTTTAGAATGAAGCTTAAGTTAAATGAAGCTTAAGTTAGCTGTAGGGCATCATTGTGCGTACTGCTTTTTCATCAGTCTCATGCACCACAGCAATACTAGATAGACGACGACGAGTACGCTCTTTACTTTTACGCTCTAACAAATGGTTTTTGAACGCCTTACGACGCATGATTTTCTTGCCACTGCCACTAATACGAAAACGCTTAGCAGCAGATTTTTTGGTTTTGAGCTTAGGCATGGACTATAGATAATTAAACACAATTTACAATTATACTCTGCGTCCAATATCAATTACAAACTTAATTTATCGATTCAATGCCAACATAAGTGCCTGTTGTCCTGCGGTTTGGTATATCTGAGCCAGATACTGTTGAACCGCATCGGCATCAGCAGGAGGTAAGGGTATTTTGCCTAAGATATCTAAAACGGTTTTCTGCTCCATCGGTGGCACAATTGCCACTAAACTGGATTCTAAAGGTTCATTATATTGCCAAAAACCTCTGTTTTCTGAAGTGGCGATAGTTTCTGAAGATACAAAAGAATCAACCAAATTAGCTGATTCTGGTTGAATACTGGCTTCTATTGGTGCTGCTTTTTGACTACGAATTTGTCGTAAACGCTCAATAATCTGGTTTTTAGTTCGTCCACGCAATTGAAAGATAATAAAAGGATCTTCACTAAAGCGATCGCCTAATTGATAGTAAACCGCAGCGATATGTTTACAAGGATTAGCTTTATCAGGACAACTACAGCGAGAACGAACTTCAGTCAGAGCAAAAGGAAATAGACTTAAGCCACTCGCAGTGAAGACGGCTTCGATGGTTTCGGGCATTTCTCCAGCGAGTAGTTGAGCCGAAAAAATCGCCTTTTTTGCTATTTTGGCGATCGCATAATCCCAATCTTCATCACTAAAAGATTCCAAGGATAAAGATACACGATAGGGTTTAGTTTCACTTCCCTGTACTGTTGCCTCGGCTTTAGAATCAGTAAAATCAATGCTTAAGACATTACCTTCTCTAGCGTAGTTACGCCCTCTTTCAAGACGTTTTTTAAATCGATAGGAGTTGAGTAACTCTAACCAACGTTCCACCCACCATTCACGGTTTTCTACCTCGAAGTTAGTCATTGTTTCCATAGCTTATTATTTATTATTTATTATTTATTACTTATTACTTGTACGGGTCAACGGCCGTTGACCCCTACTCATTACTTATTACTTATTACTTATTACTTTAATTTCTCACTTTATAGAACGTTTCTAAACTATGGCGATCGCCAACAAAACGCCAGTGCCAAGGTTCATAACTAACTCCTTGCTCATTATCTGGCGGAAAAGAGAGTTCAAAGCTATATTTAAGGGCATTTTTCTGTAACCAACCAAAAGCGGCAGTATTAGCAAACTCTGGTTCTACGTTAGTTGCAGGGGCATTACCATCTCCAATATCGATCGCATAACCAGTATGATGTTCGCTATATCCAGGTGGTGCGCTTACCTCGGCTCTTTTGGCGGCATCTTGAACTCTTTGCTCTTTGATCCCAAAAAACAATTGCTCCTGATCTTCTATATTACGAAAAGCAGAAATAGGAGTCAAAATGATTCCCTCGGCTTGTGCTGCTGCTTGCATTTGTCTAAACTTAGCTGTTGCCGCCGAACGCAGTTTAAGTCGTCCATCAGCAGTAATTGCCTGAAGATCTGATTGTGGAGCAACATCGTAGGGTAAATGCCCTAAAAGCTTTTCTGTGTTTGGTTTAGCATTAGCTGGTTGTTCTGTAGTATTAGATTTTGTTCGGATAGGAGTTGGGTTATCAGGGGTAGGAGTTGGGTTATTAGGGGAATCAGATTCGACCAAAGGCTTTTCTGACGATGCTTGGGGCAGAGATTTGGTAACTGTGTTCTGAGTAGATTTGAGGGGAGAGAAAAACAAAAACAGCAAAAGCAACACACCAAAACATAGTATACCGCCAATGATCAAAGGTAAAGATAGAAAAGATCTTGATTGTTTTGGTATTTCTACAGTGTCTCTAATAGCTTCTGGAATGTCTATTTCATCCATAATCGAATAACTACTGATTTTGTTTACTGTTCGTTTTTCGAGCAACGTTATCTTTTTCAGCAGCTAAACAAACTGCGGTTGCTACTGCGGTTGCTACTCTGTGATCGAATACAGAGGGGATAATATGCTCCCGATCTAAATCTGCATCGTCTACCAGGGCAGCAATAGCTTTGGCGGCTTCCAGATACATATTAGTGGTGATTGCCGAGGCTCGACAATCTAGCGCACCACGAAAAACTCCTGGAAAGGCTAACACATTATTTATCTGATTGGGATAATCACTCCGTCCCGTTGCCATAACTGCTACATTATCGTAGACTAGTTCGGGCTGAATTTCGGGTATAGGATTGGCCATCGCAAATACAATGGGCTGCTTTGCCATAGAATAGACCATTTCTGGGGTGACAACCCCTGGCGCACTAACCCCCAGAAAGATATCGGCATCTCGCATCGCCTCAGCCAAATTTCCACTATCTTCCACAGCAAATTGTTGTTTTTCAGGATTTAAATGGTTACGTTTGGTTGAAATAATCCCTTGAGAATCACATAGCACGATATTACTTGCTCCTGCTTGACGTAAGAGTAAAGAGATCGCAATTCCTGCTGCTCCTGCACCATTAATCACAATTTTAACTTCTGCTAAGGTTTTGCCAACTAATTTCAGCGCATTATATAAAGCCCCTAAAACCACAATTGCTGTACCATGTTGATCGTCATGAAATACAGGTATATCTAGTTCTTGTCTTAGTCTTTGCTCAATTGCAAAACAGCGAGGAGCGGCAATATCTTCTAGATTAACCCCGCCAAACACAGGGGCAATATGCTTGATTGTCTTAATTATTTCTTCCGTATCTTGAGTGTTTAAGGCGATGGGAAACGCATCAATTTCGGCAAATTCTTTAAATAACAGAGCTTTTCCTTCCATAACGGGTAAAGATGCTTCTCCACCCAAATTACCCAACCCTAGTACCGCACTACCATCGGTGACAACGGCAACAGTATTACTTTTGATGGTGAGATTATAAACTTGTTCTGGGTTTTCGGCGATCGCTCGACAAATTCTGCCGACTCCTGGAGTGTATGCCATCGCCAAGTCTGATTGGGAATGGAGAGGTAGCTTGCTTTCAACGCTAATTTTCCCTCCTTGATGAATGGCAAAAGTGCGATCGCTATAGCTAAGTATTTTAACGCGAGGTAAGTTTTTAATCGCCTCGATTATTTTCTCTCCCTGTTCATCACTAGCAGCATCCACCGTTAATTCTCGCTGAGTATATTTCAGGTTGCGTTGCAGCAGCGCAATGTCGCCTAGGCTACCACCTACCGAAGCAATGGTACTCATAATTGAAGCTAATGCCCCAGGACGATTGGGTATTTCTAATTCTATCTTTAAGCTATAACTAGCACTGGGATTTAAATCTACCATTGTTTATCTATACATTGCAGAATAGATTATTGTAGATCGTTTTGGAAGATTCAACTGGTTAGTTTAAGCGCGATTCTAAGACTTTCGTCTATAGTTTAAATTCAAATCTTGCTAGCGTTGGGATTTTTTCCTCGAACTTTTGGGGGAAGTTCGATTTTTGCCAAAGTATTTTTCGCTACGATAACGCAACCAGATTCTAAGCTGTTGCGGAATTTGATCTTTTTGTTCTTTAGTTAAGGTATTGTATAGTGCCAAGGCTTTTTCTCTTTCTCCACGACAAGCAGCATTATTGTGAGCATCCCAATAGCTTCGTGCTACTCTAATGCGCCGACACACTTCCTTAACTAATTCTTTCTCTGAAAGCTCCTGTTTTTTCTTAGTAGCCATTTTGTTGAATACCTCTTACTCAAACAACTTCAGCTAAAGCAGCACTAATAGTTAGAGAATCTGCACCTGGTAGACAAGCATGTTTGCTGATATAGCGTTTCCAGGCTTTTGTTCCCGACTGTTCTGCAAATAGCTGTAACATATGACGGCTAATAGAGTTAAGTCTTGTTCCCTTACCAATCCAATAGTCAATATAAGGAAGCATGGCTTCAACAATTTGATGACGAGTTGGCGCAATTATATCTTCGCCATAAATATCCCTATCTACAGTAGCAAAGATATAAGGGCGATCGTAAGCTGCACGTCCAATCATTACTCCATCTACTAACTGGAGATGAGTTTTAATCTGTTCTAAGGTAGTAATGCCGCCATTAATTTCAATAAATAAATGAGGAAAGTCTTGTTTTAAACGATAGACATCCTCATAACGTAAAGGAGGAACATTTCGATTTTCTTTGGGACTTAAACCCTGCAACCAAGCTTTACGGGCGTGTACAGAAAAGTTACTACAGCCAGCCTCAGATACAATTCGTACAAAGTTACTCATGTCCTCATAGCGATCGCATTGATCGACCCCAATACGATGTTTTACCGTTACGGGAATACTTACAACCTTCTGCATCGCTGTTACTGCCGCCGCCACTAATTCTGGTTGCGTCATCAAACAAGCACCAAAGTTACCGCTTTGTACTCTAGGACTAGGGCAGCCTATGTTTAAATTTATGGCATCATAACCCCAATCTTCGCCAATTTTGGCACATTCTGCTAGTTGAGTTGGATTATCTCCCCCTAATTGTAATACCAATGGTTTTTCTTCAGCAGAAAAGTCTAATAGCTTATGGCGATCGCCGTGAATTATCGCCTGAGTAGTAATCATCTCTGTATACAACAAAGTTCGACAAGTAATCTGGCGCATAAAGTAACGATAATGGCGATCTGTCCGATCCATCATCGGTGCAATACTCAGGGGGTTATTGATATTCTCTTGTCGATTAAGGAAATTGCTATTCATGATCCAACCACTGAGACTTTGAAACTGAATCTTTATTATTTCATTTAGCGCAGTATAGTTAGCTATTTAAACAGAAAGCAGTTTCTCGTTGATAAAAGCCAGAATCAAACAACCATCGATAACGATTATAAATTGCAACTTCTGCTTTGGGGGTAAGATATTGATGATAGTCTTGATGCTTTGTACTATTAACCTTTTGAATTGGGCTATCTAGGATTATATTTAATTCTGCCAATACCTTTTGTAATTCTAAGTATAATTGTTCGTGTTGAATTACAGCCAAATTATCTGGAATTTTACCATCTAGCAAGAAATAGTCTTCTACTTTGGCAGATTTACGACCAAAATAAAGACTTTCAATAGCAAAAGTTTCAAAATCACTCGCTAAAGCAATTTTTTGCGCTTTGCCTTTATCCCAAGGATAACCAAGACGGAGATAAAAGTAGCGAGATACTTCCATCGAATAAGGATTGCGAATAGTGGCAATTATTTTTTTGAAGCTAGCTAAAGTCTTCCCATATTTTGCCACCCACTCTTGTGCCTGTTTTAAATTACCATGACGTTTACCTGTAGTAGCAATAATCTCAGGAGGATTATGAGCTTTATCTTTAGCCTCCTCTGGTAGAGCATAGTAAATCGGTTTAGGTAGAGTTTTGAGGAGTTTTTCGGTGACTGCCATTCCTCCTGTTTTAGGTACATGAAGAAATAGTAAGTCTTGATTAAAAAGCATTTTGTCAATCAACTAGGTAATATTACTACGTGAACTACATCGCCCACATTATAATTTGAAGAGCAGCTTCTAGCAGGTTCTCAACCTTAATTTGTGCTTGAGGATAAACATCTAGATAATCTTTCTCCAACTGTGTAACAAAAGCAGTTTTCATGCCAACACCCTCTGCTCCTGCAATATCCCAAGCATGAGCAGCGACTAGCCATACATTTTCTAAGTTATCTGTTTGAATCATCTTATAAACATCTGGGTGGGGTTTAGTAAGGGCGATTGCATCAACCGAATAAACTTCGGCAAAGTATTTCTGTACCCCCGCACGTTCTAATAATTTACGAGTAGCATCTTTGCTTCCATTAGTCAGAGCGATTATTTTCCAACCAGATGTTGTTAAAACCTTGAATGCCTCTTCTGCCTCTGGCTGTAATTCTAATTCGCTAAAAGTCCCCATAATTTGCGACAATTGACTAGAATTTAACTCAAGATCAAGCGTCTGTAAAGTTCTGGGCAGTTCAGCCTGTAAGATTTCTTTTAAAGGTCGATAGCCACCTGCATGAGAAAAAACAAAAGCATCTCTAAGCGCTTGAGCAAACCAAAGTTCCAAAGCATAATCTGGCGCACCCAGTTCGATTAATTTCTGTCGGGGTTTTTCCAAGGAAAAACAAGTGCCGATAATATCAAAAACTACAATTTTCTGCGCGGACATTTATTGTTTCTTAGTCTCAAGTCTATACCAGTTCATACTAATGTAGTTTTAGTGGTATTCATTCAAAGCCTAATTATTCCTTGGCGCAATCCTGATGTCACTGCTTCGGTGCGACTGGAAACACAAAGCTTAGACAGAATCGAACTGATGTGAAACTTGACCGTGTGTTT
>JASJDX010000504.1 GCA_030064975.1 Pleurocapsa sp. MO_192.B19 | reverse complement strand
CTGAATCTAGTGTTTCAGCGTTTAGAACTGAGAATGACATTGTTGACCTAGTTGAAGAAAAAAGAGAATTAGTTACCAACTTAGGAGCATTAAACCAGCAAATATCGACTACTGGTTCTGAGTTACAGGGGGTACAAGCCCAAACAGCTGCTCTGCAAAACCAACTAGGATTAAATTTAGAACAGGCAGTGGCAGCAAATCAACTCGGGGCTTCTCCTGAGGTTAAAAGTATTTTAGATCAATTAACTCAGACTGAATCTCAGCTAGCAACAGAACGCCAGCGGTTCAATGATGAACATCCCAGTATTATCAGCTTACTAGAGAAGAAAAATAATCTGACACAACAACTAACAGGATTAATTAGCAATGCTGTTGGTCAGGGAGTTGAGGTATCCCAGGGTTTATTACAAACCGAAAATGGTCTTAAAGAAAATCAGCTAGAAAAATTTATTACTTTAAAAATAGATGAACTTAGCTTACAAAGACAAGTTAGCTCTTTGTATCAGTCTCAACAACAATATTTGAAACGAGCTAAAGATATACCCAGATTAGAAAAGAAAGAACAGGAATTGGTTCGTTCTGCTGAAGCAGCAAGCAAGACCTACAAGACATTAATTGATAATTTACAAGAAGTCCAGCTAGCAGAAAACCAGCAAAGTGGTAATGCTGACATTGTTGAGTATGCTGCTGTACCAGACCAAGGTAGCTCTGGTAGAACGCTTTTATTGGGATTAGGCTTGATTTTAGGGGCATTTTTGGCGAACTTGTCCGTCATTTTGCTAGAGATGCAAGATCGCTCAATACAGTCTTTAGCAGAAATCAAAAAGAAATTTTCTTACAATATTATTGGTATAACTCCTTTAGAACCACCTAGCTATCAAGGAAGAATTGTAACCCGAGAAGAACCAGATTCTTTTTCTGGGGAAGTTTATCGTATGATTCAGGCGAATTTAAAGTTTTTGACTAGTGATAAACCGCCTAAAGTCATTTTGGTTACTAGTTCTGTTCCAGAAGAAGGAAAATCTACAGTGACAGCTAATTTAGCTTCGGCGATCGCTCAATTGGGTCGCAGTGTGCTATTGATAGATGGAGATTTGCGTCGTTCCTCTCAACACCGCTTGTGGGGAGTTGATAACAGCAAAGGGCTCAAAGATGTTATCATTGACAATTTAAGTATGGTGTCAGTCATATCTCGACCAATGCCTCAATTAGATCTCTTAACTAGTGGTCTAGTGCGTAATAATCCTTTAGCATTACTTGATTCTCAGGCAATGAGTGATTTGGTTGGTCGCTCCCGCAGAGAATACGATTTAATTTTAATTGATGCACCACCTTTACCCGTAACAGCCGATGTACTAACTCTTAGTAAGTTAGTTGATGGCATTGTATTTGTTACTCGGCCAGGTGTGGTTGAGCAGGAAAGTGCAGAATTAGCGCAAGAAACTCTTACCAATACAAGACAAAAAGTTTTAGGCATGGTGATTAATGGGGTCAAGCCCAGTGATTTTGACCGTTATTCTTATCAAGGTCGGTATAGTAAAAATTATTTCAACAAAAAAAATAATCACAATAATAATGACATGGATGACTTCGTCATTAGTAAAGATTTATCAAACATGAGCGAAGGTAATAGTGTCAATGGCAGTGTTAGCAAAGCAAAGCTATAGTTTTTTTGCTAATTGCTGATTCCAAGTATGATATTTGTGAAACACAGTATTACTGTATTAGTAACTTGTGGCTGTTGAGTTGGCATAATCACCATTTATTGAGAGATTGATCTACTTTACTTTCTCTCAATTTAAGGTATCAAAACTAGAATAAAAATCCCCGAGAGAAAACATAGACAAAGTCGCATAGGCTTCCCTAAGTTAAGGGTTTGGGAGCGATAGTTTTTCTCTTTGTTAGGACAAAATACCCCCTTAGATAGTATATTTTTACTATTTACCACTTAAAAACATGGAGTATTTTCGTCGGCGAATGGGGGCTTCAATAAACCAAGAAGTTACGTAGCCAAATAAATTTCTCATAATACAAGCCCCTTGAGCATCTGTCCTACTTTATAATACTACTTGTAATAGTTTATTGGACCCTTTTATTACTCAATTCTGTTTTAAACCCGAGGGGGATTAATCTTGATGCAAACGGTCATAAATCCGAGTCTTAACCTTTGTGCAACAATAGCTTCAGCAACAAAATAATTAACAAGAAATTGAAGTAGTCAGCGCCAAGCGGTCATAGATTACTTCGTCGTTAGAAATGTTTTAAAATGCTCTAGGCTCTGGGTGGGCATCCTAACCTTTGCTTCGGCAGCTCTCCAAAATTAAGTCTTTCCTTCGGGGGGGCAGACTTGTAAAATGACTAGGTAATGTTAATCTTTCATAGATTTAACATTTTTTATCTGCACAGACGAGCTTGCACAAATATGACCTTACAATTGCGTGTTTATGTTCCAGAGCATCCTTTAATCAAACATTGGCTGTCAGTCGCTCGGGATGCTAATACGCCTTCTGTGCTGTTTAAAACTGCCATGACTGAGTTGGGGCGGTGGTTAACTTATGAGGCTACGAGAAACTGGCTACCAACTATGGATGTGGTAATAAAAACACCCTTAACCGAATGTCCTGCAACTTTTATTAACCCTGAGATGCCCATCGGTATTGTACCTATCCTACGAGCAGGACTAGTTTTATTGGATGGAGTACAAAATATTTTGCCAGTGGCGGCAATTTATCATTTAGGTTTGATTCGCAATGAGTCAACTCTCGAACCAAGCTGTTATTTAAATAAATTACCCGATCGCTTTAATCCTCAAACCAGAATTGTGATTCTCGAACCGATGTTGGCTACTGGCGGTTCAATTATGATGGCAATGAAAGAAATAATCAGTCGAGGAGTTCAGCCTAATCTAATTCGTATTGTATCTGTGGTAGCTGCCCCCCCTGCCCTCAGACAATTGAGCGAAAATTATCCCGAACTAGAAATTTATGCAGCTATTATTGATGAAGGGCTTAATAGTAAAGGATATATTGTTCCAGGTTTAGGTGATGCAGGCGATCGCGCTTTTGGAACTTAATTAATATGACTTCAATTCAGCAATATTAGGTAATGTAATCAGTATGAGTCAACAAAATGGTTTTGGTAGTGGATTTATATTAGGTTCTATTATTGGCGGTGTTGTCGGCGGTTTGCTGGGTACTGTACTGGTGACTCGCAATAATAAGCAAATCTCCGATGAAGATAATTCGATTTTAAAAAATGGTACAGAAATACCCTTTAGTAGTGAAGAAAGTATCGAACTAGCTCGCCATGGTTTAGAAGACAAGATTGCTCAGTTGAACTTGGCAATTGATGATGTTCGACAACAGCTAGACTCTGTAAAAGCCAAGTCGATAGAACAAGATAATTATGGCTCTTGAATCTGATTCCAAGTCTACGAATATATGGGACTATAAACCATGGTGGTGTCAACCTTGGTCGATTATTCTCACAGGAACTGCGATCGCTGGTGGTAGCTGGCTGATTTTACATATTTTGTGGGTTACAGTTGGCATCTCGGTAATGATAATTATTTGGTGGGTATATTTTCTAATTATTTATCCCCAATTATTTACTAAATATTTAGCATCTCAGTCATCGGCTAGCCAGATAGAAAATAGATAGGAAATAAGAGGAAATATATTTAATCTTGCACCAAAGTGTCTAAAAGTGGTTTGCGCGAATGCTCTAATTGAATTGGTATCTTGACTGGTGTGCGTTTTAGTTTTAATAATTTTTCTCCATCCAAAACGTCTAAGCTTTCTAAAAGAGCATTTTTGACTATTGGTACTTGAGGCTGAGATAACATCAAGTGATAATATTCAATTGATTGCCAATAATATTCTGACGACAGACTATTGCTGACTAATAAACGGGTTAGCTTGCGGATGGCAACCAGACGTTTAAGCGCATCACTATGACTGAGATCTGCTAGTAATTGGTCTAACTTCGATTCTATTGTGTTACGTTTTTGATGCCACAAGAACCACAATAAAATAGCTAGAGTCATCAAACTCGTAAAAACTTGTAAAATTGCTCCTGTGGCTAACCACTGGTTCTCACTATCTGTCCAAACCGAAGCAGCTAGATAGGTAAAAAATGCTCCTATGGCACCACTACTAACGGCTAAAATTAATTGACTATTAGAACCAGTTAGAAAACTTTGCCACTGTTGACAATAACGTTGCCAATGAGAATTTCTGAGCAAATGGCTTAGGGACATTAAACCCATACCAACAGATGTGGCGAGAAATAATTTCCAGTTTAACCACCACATCAGAACAACAACTAAGGAGCAAAACGCCCATCCCTGAATTTTGCGTAGCTTCTTATTTGCCATCAACAAGATAAGTGTTTTAAATGTTAACTGCCAACTAGATCGTGCTTTGGACACAAAGATTTACCAATCCTATTTCGATACAATATACTATTAATCTTTAACTATTGGTGGCTTCTTTGGAGGAAGAATTTTGGAGAATAGAAGGTAAAAAATCTTATTTTTAGTACCTTCAGCAGTTTTTTGCTGACTCTAAACAACTTTATGAGTCTTAATCTATTCTAGATGTTAACTCGTTATAATCTGCTAAACTTAAAAAATCATATATTAGTTCTTTAGTACTATTGAGATCGAGTAGTTTATGAGTCTTAATGTTGTTAATTTAGTAGGTCGTGCTGGTGCTGCGCCAGAAATCATTCATTTTCAATCGGGTTCGGTTAAATGTAACCTGCCCCTAGCAGTTAATCGCCTTAGTCGTAATAGCGATCAACCAGACTGGTTTAATTTAGGTGTGACTCGTAAGCTATAAACCTCATCCCGCAAGGGATTCGGGGGAAAAGCTGCAAGGGCATAGGATGCAAATCCTAGAACTCTTGACAACTGAATGTCCATGTTGGTGAGTAAATAAAAGTAACGAATTTAATAACAATTAACATTCTTACTCGAAATAACAAGTCCAACCCTCTTGGATGCTGGAGTGAAAGCGTTTTCCACATCAACAGGAATTAGCAACTCTGATGATGAACAGCTTGGAAGAAACGGAGGTAACTCAGAACTCACTGGGAATCCCTTCTAGCAAGAGGCTATGGGTAGGAATACAAAGACACTAAAACCGTCGTTAACCAGAACTAGCGTAATGAGTTGACACGCTAGAGCCAAAAGGCAACAGGTTTCTGGAATCCAAGTTGATGTATTGGATTCATAAAGGACTATTCATCTAAATGGAATAGTCTGCATCCCTAAACAACCTCGGCGGATTGTGTCACCCTAAAGCCTCAAAACAATGGATATTCGGAACGAGGAAACCCTTTAGCATCTCTTAGGCAAGGTCGATAAAGCCCAAGTAGGAAGCTATCCGCATGATGTTAAAGGGAAAGATTGAGACTGAAGCAAAAGCCTAGTTGTAATGGCTAAGGATATGCCCAAAGTCTCACGATGACTTGGAGATAAGTACGTAACTTAGCAATGAATATATCTAAAACGAGTTTCGAGACTACGGTGGAATGGAATACACTCAACTGGCGCAAGTTAGAACGAGCAGTATTCAAGTTGCAAAAACGAATTTATCGAGCCTCTCAACGTGGTGACAAAAGAGCAGTTCAGAAACTTCAGAAAACATTAATGCGTTCATGGGCAGCGCGCTGCATAGCTGTAAGAAGAGTAACTCAGGATAATAAAGGCAAAAATACAGCAGGTGTAGATAGAGTTAAATCACTAAATACCACCCAACGTATCAAAGCCGCACAAAACCTGAAGCTAAATCACAAGGCAAACGCTCTAAGAAGGGTTTGGATTCCCAAACCTGGACGTGAAGAGAAAAGACCCCTGGGAATACCTACCATTAAGGATAGAACCAAACAAGCTTTAGCTAAATTGGCACTAGAACCTGAATGGGAAGCAAAATTTGAAGAATCGAGCTATGGGTTTAGACCTGGCAGGTCAGCCCACGATGCAATCGAACATATCTTTATTGGCTTAAATCAAGCACAAAAGTATGTCCTAGATGCAGATATAGCCAAATGCTTTGATAAGATAAATCATTCCGAATTACTTAAGAAAATAAACACTTTTCCTAAGATGAGGAGACAAATTAAAGCATGGTTAAAAGCTGGAATCTTTGAAGGAAACAGAATATTCCCTACCAAGGAAGGTACACCACAAGGCGGGGTCATATCCCCTTTATTAGCAAATATCGCCCTACACGGGATGATAGATGATATTGCCAGTCAATATCCAATTAAAAAAAGGATAAACGGCAAAGCCCTCAAGTGGAAACCAACCATAGTCAGGTACGCTGATGACTTCGTTGTCTTCCATAGAGATAAAACGGTAATTCATGAATTGAAATACAAAATATCCCAATGGTTAGAACCAATGGGTCTTACTCTAAAAGACGAAAAAACTAGAATCTGTCACACAGCACTTAGATTAGAAGATGAAGAACCTGGATTTGATTTCTTGGGTTTTAATATTAGACAATTCAAGGATAATAGAGCCAGATTAGGATTTAAAACAATTATCCAACCTAGTGAAAAAAGCGTCAAAAAACACGTTCAAAAACTTAGAGAAATTATTCAAAAGAATAAGTGCGCTAAGGTGATTGACTTAATAGCCGAATTAAATCCAAATATCAGAGGATGGGCAAATTACTTTAGAACAGTATGCAGTGCAACAACCTTCAAAAGGGTACATCATGACTTATACTCAATGCTTCTACATTGGGGTAAGAGAAGGACAGGCAAGTACAAAACCTCCTACCAGAAATATTGGAAGGAAATAAAAGGAAGAATGACCTTCTCCAGTGAAGCTCCAAAAGGAGGTGAACCCTTTACGCTTAGAACTCACAACCAAATAGCCATTAAAAGGCACATCAAAGTCAAGGGAAATAAAAGCCCCTACGACGGAGATTGGGCTTATTGGGGAAACAGGCTACAGACATACATTGTCCTAAAACCTAGAGTTCATATGTTACTGAAAAAACAAAACGCCAAATGTAATTGGTGTGGACTACAATTCAAATCTAATGATGAATGGGACGTAGATCATATTACTCCCAAAATCGACGGGGGAAAAATGAATTTAAAAACCTACAACTCCTTCATCGTCGGTGTCACCATGAGAAAACTGGGATTGAAAACCAGCAGAGGTACGTGAAAATACCCTATGTAGCCAAGTCATTGAGGAGCTGTATGCAGTGAAAGTTGCACGTACAGTTTTGTATTAGAGGTGGAAATAGTGATATTTCCATCGACTATTCTAAATGTGGGGTAAAACTGCTGAAATAGCGGGAAATTACGTTCAAAAAGGTAAATTAATCGGTATTCAAGGTTCTTTAAAGATTGAAACCTGGACAGA
>JASJDX010000503.1 GCA_030064975.1 Pleurocapsa sp. MO_192.B19 | reverse complement strand
CGATCAAAGTAGCTAGCTGCTTCAGAAGTGATAGCAGAACAGTCACCTTGAATCATTTCATTTTTCTTGTATCTAGCACCAGCCTGACCTTCAGAGTTAGTACCGTTGATGTGAGCTAGAGAAGAAGCTTTCATGATACCAACTGCACGACCAGTTGACTGAAGAGGTACACCAAGAGCAGTGTAAGTTTCTTTCAAGCCATTCAAGCAACGATCTTCTAATACAGAAGCATCACCAGAAAGAATAGCGTAAGTGATATAGCGAAGAACGATTTCGCCATCACGCAAGCAAGCAGCCATACGACGGTTAGGATAGCAGTTACCACCAGCTTGAATTAAGCCTTGGTTTTCGCAAATCATCCCAGCAATAGCGTCAGATACGATGCAGCTAGCATTACTAGCAACAACGTTAACTGCGTCTAAGCGTTTGTTTCCGTCTGAAATAAAGTTTTTTAGAGATTGTAGTTCTTCACCACCGATGCAAGCAGTTTTGCTATCTGCACTTACTACAGCTCTGGAAAAAGCGTCAAGCATTGAGCTCTCCTTAATTGTGACAACAAATTTAATTTTTATCTAATTTGACAGATGCGTATTTATTCACCCGTCGATATTGAAGATAAAAGATTAACCCTACAAGAGTCTCTTTTATTAAAAACAAAGTAATAATCTGTAATGTTTAAGTAAATCTTGTTACACTTTCTCTAGTTTTTGTCGATTTTTAGGTCAATTTAATATCTCAGTTAAAGCCTAAACACAATATTTTTTCTTCTAATGACAATAAAGTTTGCTCAACTTAATTTTTCTTAATTTTTGGCTGGTTTATTATCTGGTTCTAATCCTGAAAGAGTTTGATTGGCTTGGCAATATTCACCCAACCAGGTTACCCCGCTTAAGGAACGAAATGGAATTACGGATAAATCTGTTTCTGGTATTTCCAAATTAACTTTAGCTCCAGAAACGCCTATCCCCAAAAGTTGCATCAAAGGTGATAAGTTTTTAGTCTCCACATTTAGTTTACAAAAGCCTTGAAGCCATGCAAGTTGATTTTTCAGGGGTTCTATAGCTTCTGCCTGTACTGCTCTAATGGTAGCCTGCACTTCGGTCGGTTCTTTGGCAATCATAGCTTCCATTTGTTCTGGTCTTGCAGCACCTAAACCTGATGACAATTCTACGGTTTCATAAAACATCGGCAACACAAAATGTTCAACCAAACCCACTACTCCTTGAACAACAGAGACAAATTCCCCAGCTTGTAGTTGAAGAGTAACATCACCATTAGCACTAGATACTTTAACTAAACCAGCAGGACTATCAGTTAAAACTCCAATAAGAGAAGCATTACTCTCCCGATTGTGCTGTACGAATAACGCTGTTCCTTGAGAAACCACTTTAGCCTGAGGAGTATTTATTGTGCTTTGTCCTTGTTCGGGACGAATCATAATTAAAGCTGCACCGCTGGTTAACTCAAAGCGGCGTTTTCCTGGAGGGAAACGAAAAGTAGTTCCTGCACCTGTTCTGACTAGTGTGCCTTCGTCAAACAAAATATCAGCACGAGAATTAGCTCCAGTGCGGATAGAATCTCTGGGGACAATTATATCCCCTAGTCTAGCTTGATTCCAATTTGATTGATCTTTGCGGTTTATATCTACTCGATTGCGTATTTTATAAATTTCAGCTTGTTTAATTGCGGTGTCTGCTAAAGTTTGATGAGAAGAAAAACAAGCAATACATAAGCTGGCGACTAGCTTTTTGACTAAGCCAGAAATTTGTTGAGTATTGGAGGAAAAAAACTGCTGCATAAAAAAAATAAGCAGACGTATTAAGACAGTAAGGTAATTTGAACTTAATATTTAGCTACCTACAACAGACTTACAATAGAGTATGTATGTTTTAGTCAGCAATATCCAAGTAATCTTTACCGCGCTAGATCGGCGTAAATGCGGCTAAAGCCTTTGTCTTGCGCCGACGCGGAGTCCGATCTCATTCCACCTTATCAACAAACAATAAATTTCTACAATAAGTCGAAATATCTCAGAGCAAGATTAAGATTTAAAGTCTTCGATGATTTTTTGCTTGTGATCCTTAGACAGCAAACTAAATTATTTTTATAGTGGAGTTGTTCAAATTATGTTTAAGCAGTCAGTTTCCTTAATAGTTTTGCCTACTATGCTTGCCTTATCTGCAGGATTAGCTAATGCTCATGAAGTTGAAGTTAAAACTGGCAATATGCAGGTATCTGTACAAAATGGCGAGGTTCAGGTCAATTCTAGTAGAGTTAAGACCCCTTCTTTATTGAATCGTCTGAATAATCTGCGATTATTTAATGGTCGTAGTTCTTCTAGGTCTTCTGTTGAATCAAATACGAAATGCGATCGCGCTTCTTCTGGTTACTCAACAACTCGTAGTAATAGTTCGGGTACAGCTGTATCTCGAAGTAGCAGTTCTTCTACAACCATGACTTGTAATTAAAGGGATGAAGGATGAGGACTAAGGATTAAGGGATTTCCCTAGTCCTCATTTAATTTTTATTTAGCTAGTTGAGAGATGGTTTGGGCTAGATCGAAGTCTTTTTGAGTCAGTCCGCCTGCATCGTGAGAAGTCAGAGAAATTACGACTTCATTGTAGGAAATAGCAAGATCGGGATGGTGTCCTGCTGCTTCTGCTGGTTCTACTAATTGATTTACAAAATCGATCGCCTCTACAAAATCTTTAAATTTAAAAGTGCGAGTAATGCTTTGGTCTTTTTGTTGCCACCCAGGTACGGTTAGAATTTTTTGGTCGATTTCGGTTTGGTTCAAAGACATAGTATTAGCTTCAAGAGGTTGAGGTGTAAAAATAAAAGCGATCGCGCATAGCGCAGTACTAGAGACAATCGCCATCACCAAAAGCAAGATAGGAGATAATGGCTTTTTTGAGATTAATGACATTGATTAAAGATTGATAATTATATAGTTATATAGTTTCGCCTACTTCTACATGATGATTATTTTTATTTTGCTCTAATGGAGACATTAGAGAATAAAAAGGCTGATGTAAACTAATCAACTGTGCCAAAGTCTTCTTAAGCTGAGTGCGATGCACAATTGAATCGACAAAACCATGTTCTAAGAGATACTCTGATGTTTGGAATCCCTCAGGCAATTTTTCTCTTAGGGTTTGTTCAATAACACGCCTTCCTGCAAAACCAATTGTCGCTTTGGGTTCAGCTAAAATAATATCTCCCAGCATAGCAAAACTAGCCGTGACACCACCCATAGTAGGATGAGCTAGTACAGGGATATATAACAGTTTTGCTTCTTGATGACGTTGCAGGGCACCTGAAATTTTTGCCATCTGCATCAGGCTAAACATCCCTTCTTGCATCCTAGCACCGCCAGAAGCACAAACAATAACTACAGGAAACCGCTCTACGGTAGCGTGTTCTATAAGACGACAGAGCTTTTCGCCGACAACAGAACCCATACTGCCGCCCATAAAGCGAAAATCCATCACTCCTAGGGCAATAGGTAAACCATCAAGTAAGCCTGTTCCTGTCTTTACGGCATCGCTTAAACCTGTTTTGGTTTGATAATCTTGTAACCTGGCCTGGTAATCTTTGCGATCGCGAAATTTTAGAGGATCAATTGGGTGGATATTTTCATCCAGAGGGTTCCAGGTATTAGCATCAGTCAATTGTTTAATTCTTTCGTCACTATCAACTCGATTATGATAATTACAGTCAGGACAAACTAATTGATTAGCCTGTAAATCTTTGGTGTAGGCAACAGTTCCACAGGAACTACATTTTGTCCATAATCCATCAGCAATTTCTCTTTCCTGCTGTTTTTGTATTGGGGGTTCGGTTTTTCTGATGTTGGCAAACCAATCAAATAAAGAAGACATAACTTAGTATTTTTTAATAGCGTTTTAATTAATTAATCTCTTGACTATCTTCGGGGGGACTTAGTAGCAGCAAAGCTGTCCACTGATCTTTAGATCTTACCTGTAATGCAGCTTGACTTCCTTGTCCGCAGTAAACCCCTGCGCCAATATTTAGGACACGACAAGGAATATCGTAAGCAGTCAATATTTGCTGCATTAACTCTGCCTCCCAACGAGCTTTAGTCGTCTTTAGTGTAATCCAAGACACTGATTGATACTATTTTTCTAACTATGTTGATTAATCTGTCGATGTCGACTTATTAAACTAACCTTCAACCATTGTAGAATTTTCTGGTTAGGTTATAGCGATTTTGGACTAAGTAAGATAGATAATCTCTATTATGGGGTAGGGCAAAAAGGGAAAAGCAAAAAGACAAAAAAACTTGTTGGCGCTTAGTTTAAAAATTTAATTAGATCCTTAATAAACTTCTAAAAAATAAAGTTCCTATTTAATTACAAGTATCAATTTATGTGGAGGTAACCCAATCAAAAACACAATCTTTCTCAGCTTAGAAAAACTGGCTGGTGCTTGGACTGACTACTTGATCACCATTAATCAGGAAGAGGAAACAGCAGGCAAAAAATACCGCTTCTTACCTCCAGAAAAAATTTATTACACTCGTGGCATCGGAGTCGATACTCATTATTATGCTTCTAGTAGAGTTTCTGAACAGATATGCTTAAAGTACGTCAAGAATTAAATTTATCGTCTTGCTTTACCTGTCAAATAGGGGGTGATATACATCTTTGAAGAAACGTTGGTGTTTAGGGGCTAGTTTATCAATAACTTCAGATGGAATATCTGGCTTGTGGTGACGGACATTGATATGGTTGTAAGCGCAAAAGATTGCAATACGAGGATTATTAGGATTTTGCCAAAAGTCTGCCGAATGACGAACTGCTTCAGAAAAGATAATTAAAGATCCAGGAGGACAGCTATAACTTTCCCAAAGTCCTGAATCCCTAGCATCGATACTGGCGATCGGATTAGTGCGTATATTATAGTTAGCTTTGTGACTGCCTGGAATAAAACAAGTTCCACCTTTGTCTTCTAACACTTCGTTTAATTCCCAAACTACCCGTGTCATACCTGCATAGATACGCCCATCGTGAAAATTGTAGGCGTAGTTAGGATTAGTAGTGAGTCCACCAGCATGGGGTTTCCATTCTCCTTCTCCCATTTCACGGTAGCTGAGGAAGACATTTTCTAAGCGAATCTTTTCCCTATCTGGATCGATTACATCTAACAACACATTCATCACCGCAGGATGATCGATTAGTTTAGCAAAAGCACCTCCAGGCAAATAACGTTCGTGTGGTGGTAGTGACTCAGGTTCATTCTTCTGACGTAAAACTAAATCTTTGAGAACTTTTACTTCATTCTCGTTGAGTACAGCTGGCTTAACGATGTAACCTTTAAGATCGAAAACAACACGGTCATGCTCGTTCACGTTCCCTCCTGAGAAAGCAGAGTGATTTTTAATCAGGTTTGTCGCTTTCTTAGCGGCTTTCTTGGCTTTATTTTTGATTTTGTCTTGAAGTCGAGATAAATGGCTCATTAATTCAGAGGCAATATCTAAAGATAACCGATAACAACCTTAATACAGTATAGTTTTAAGGCAATCACATGGGAATAAACTCATCAATTAAAATTAATCTTATGATTGATTGAATTCCAGAAAATAATTCCAGAAAAGTTTAGCAACAGAATTAAATTGCATTTTTATGGTTGTTTGAGATGAGATTATAGTAGATTCACACTATTAACAAGTCTCCAGTTGAATTGTAGCGTGTACTAAGCCATACTTTTCCCGAATTTTACCTTTTACTGTTTCTACAATTTCGTAGGCTGCGTTAATTTCTCGGGGTATTACAACCAAATACATCTCAATAAATATTTCTTGACCGATTACTCCCCTAGAAGTGATGGAATGACAGTTAAGCACGCCATAGACATCCATGACAATTTCCATGATTTCTCTAGCTGGAATTACTGAGCGATCGCTTAAAAAGGGATCATAATTTCTAATTACTTTCCACGCTCTCCAAAATACTATACTCGTCAAGATCAAAGCCAAAACAATATCTAGCCACAAACATCCGAAACGAATCCCTAACATCCCAATGATAGGAAATATTGTTACCCAAACTTTACTTAAAGTATTTTGGGCATCAGATTGTAGTAATTTACTCTGAAGAACTTTAGCATTTTTGGCTTCGTACACTGCAATGCTTACGTTGATGAGCAACACGCCAATCATTATGATGAAATTGAGGTTGTTCACTCTTAGGGATTCTACATCCCATGATAGAAAAATAAATTTTAAAGCAGAACTTACGATTTCAATACCCGCTACAATTAAGAAACCAGCAATCCCTAATGCACTCAAAGATTCAAATTTAGAATATCCGTAGGGACGATCCCAATCTGGTTTGAAGTTAGTAAGGTGCTTCGCAATTAAACCCAAAACATTTTTGGCACTATCTGAAAAAGAGTGTAAGGCATCAGCCAGCAAGCTGAGTAAACCTATTCCTAAACCCAAGCTAAATTTTGCTTCTAAGACCAGTAAATTCAAACCCAAGACTATGTAAAACACATTTTGAATTGAATTTTGTCTTTGAGATAGCTGATCATCAAGTTGTTTTTTAGAGTTATCCATTTTGATAGCTCAGCAAGTTTCTTTTAGTTGATTTTTACTTTGAATAATTTCTTCTACTGTGGATAATTCTATGGAGAATTAAATAGCAAAAACACCGTAATTTTACGGAAAAATTATGGCTTTGATGAACTTACAATCTTGAATTTCACTACAAATCTTATCTAGTAAATAAATTTAGTTACAACTATACCAAACAAACTATTCAAAACCAAAATTCTTACTAGGCATAATAACTTTTAATCACAGGATAAGTTTATCTAATTTGGTATAAATTGTACTTGACAAAGAAAAAAAAGATGGTGATAAATATTTGGAAAAGAGTGAGATAGCCCTCAAAGCTAACTGTCACTTAACTATCTTTTTGTAGTTTAATTTATAGTTAAATTGAGGTTAAATTTAGAGAATTAACTTACTTAATAGAGATCGGTTTAGAGAGTGTGGTGCAAATCAACAAACCGATTCATAAATTTACGGTCAATATAATCTTTGAGTTGCCACAATAAAGCAGAACGCCAGCCAAATGAACCCCAGGAAGCGATCGCCTGACGATCGCCTGTCCCGATTAATGCTAAATATCTATTCTGGGGAATATAGTCTTGTAAAGATTCCCCTGTAAGTATACGTCGCCAATTATCTAGCAATGGTTCTCCTTGGCGTACAGCAAATACTCCTGCTTTCGGACGCTTATGATTAGTCATGGTAGCAATATCTCCTGCGGCAAATACCTGAGGATGAGACACAGACTGGAGAGTATCCCTAACTAAAATAAAGCCTTGAGCATCGGTAGTTAGTTGAGATTCTTTAATCCAAT
>JASJDX010000039.1 GCA_030064975.1 Pleurocapsa sp. MO_192.B19 | reverse complement strand
TTACCCTTAGCAGGATCGGGAAGTTTTTGTTTAAGGGAATCGAGAGCTTGTTTCATGTCTGGGGAGAGAATCAGATTAGACTCAAACTCCAAGGCAAAACTGAAGTTAAGAATTTGTTTAATGTCGGGATTTTCCACTAAAGAAAGAGCAAGATCGTAAGCTCTTTCTAAAGCTAAGTCTAAAGCTAGATCGTTGGGCAATTCTTTAGCTAATTGAGGGTCAAGAGCGATCGCTAGATTTAAATCACGATTATGAAACAGACTAAAATAAAAAGCTCGCACTGCTGCTGCTTTGTAGGGGAGAGATAAGGCTTGAGTTTTCCGATCGATAAATTGCAGAAACTCTTGTAACTGAGTATCTTCTTTTAAGATGGCATCAACTTGGTTTTTAAGCTGCTGCATCAAGTAATCTGTGTTGGGAAGCATACTAGCGGTTAGCAAGATTACTTCCCGCCATTGAGGGTTGGTAATTTGGCTGGCTAACTGTTCTAAAGCATGGTTCAATTCCTCAGAATTAGGACTAGAAACTATTTTTCTGGCGGTAAGATATTCTTGAAAAGTTAAATGAGAAAAAGAATAAATTCCTCTAGCTCTTTCTATTAATAATCCATGTTGAATTTCGATAGCTCTGAGTATAGCTTTACTATCTAAGCGGAGAGTTTCTGGATCGTTGGGAGCATCAGATAAAGTAGCTAGATAACTGGCAATTATTTGTAGAAGTTGTTCGGTTTCAAAGAAATAGTTACCCTGCTTGAAATTAACCGCAGCAATTTGACTGAGGAGTTTGATTTTATCGGGTAGAGTAAGATTATGATAGGCGCGATCGCGATCAATTCCTCTAGAGCGATCCCAACGTACTAATAAAATATCCAATCCTTCTTGATATAATCTGGCTCGTTTATCAGGAAAAGATAAGCGTTCTTGAAAGACAGAACAAATTAGGTTCAACAAAATAGGAGTACTAACTAATTCTCGAATTGCTTGATTATTTTTATCTTGCAGTTGTTCGAGAAATTGTTGAGCTTTGGTCTGTCCAGTCTGAGCATCTTGAGCAGTAGCCACAAACCATCTTCGGGCAAAGATTTCTACTTGAGTAGGATTAAAGTCAGCTAATTCAACATAGGTAAAACCATTAAAACGATATTGTTGTCCAGCTAAACGACAGGTGATTATCATAGAATTTTGATAATAAAGCTGAGCAAATTGTTGAATTTGCTGAAAAATTGACTGTTCGTATTCTGGGGGGATTTCATCTAATCCATCGAGAAGAATTAAAACTTTGCCTTGTTGTAGCAGGGTGGTTATTTGTTCTGAAGATAAATTGTAATTATGCCAAAAACGTTCGAGATAACCTATTAAACTAAAATCTTGACTTTCTTTCGCCTGAACGACAAAAGTTCTTAAGAAAATAACAACAGGAATACTATCGGCTTTAAAATTACCTCGAATACATTCAAGGGCAAGATGTTGTAGAAAGGTGGTTTTACCTGCCCCTGGTTTGCCCAAGAGCATCAATTTATGATGATTATTTACGGCTTCTAGAGCGGGTATGGTTTCAATAGTCAAATCGGCAAGACTACGCTGACGAGAATTTTGGAGATCGGATATTTCTAACCAGCGTTGATTACTGAGGCGGGTGAGTACATTTTGCTTGGTATAAATATTTTCTAAAGCTAAAGGTTGGGCAAATTCAAAGAAAGACTGAATTGTGCCACATTGAGCTTCAATTTGTCCGCTTACTTGCGATCGCGCTTGGGAAACTAATCGATCAGATTCTGGCGCAGTTGTGGCGATAGATCCTGTAGTTAGTTGTCGTAAGGAATCATCTTTTTCTCTAGGGGGTAAGGGGGGAGAGTCGGCAATATCTTGCCAATCTAAACTTAATTGAAAACAAATATCGATAAAGGTGTTACGCTCAATGGGTTTGCCTGAAAAAAATTTCCAGACTGGCTGACGAGTTGATAAACCTACTTCGGCTGCTAAATATTCTTGAGTCCAGCCAATACGCTCAAAAGCTTTTTTAGCTTGGTCAATTCCAGGGGGGGATGCTTTGAGCGATCGCTTTGCCATAATCGGTTGTCAAGATAATTAATGTAATGTTTTAGGAGATTACTATTGCTAAAAGGTTTCCTAGATCTGACAATCGGTTTAAAAGTAACCGATCTTGAGGAATAACCCCAGAGAATTGAATCTCTAACCAGCCTAAAGTTTGATCGACTTTCTTAATGGGGACAATAGACAAAGCCTGAGTGTCTGATTGCTTCAACTGTTGGATTAAAGCAAATGGTAAGTCGGCTTGAGACACATCTTCAATGACAATAGTTTTTCCCTGTTGATATTGTTCCCCATACTCGGCAATTAAATTAAAGTCTGCTTCAGAAAAGTTTTTGCTCGATTTATATTTTGTTGCTACAGACTTGAGATATGTCTGCGAATCTGACTGATATAAAACGATTCTGGCAGCTTGTAACCATTCCTGGATACTGAATAAAACTTGCTGGATTGAATCACGTGAGCGATCGCCTGAGACTAATTGCTCCAGAATATTGCTCGTTAACTTTTCCCAAGCTTGGTGCTGGCGTAATTGCTCTTCAACGGCGGTTAATTCTGCGCTTGATCGATCACCATCTAGTAAACGGCGCACTCGCTCAGATAATACGGACCAATGAATTGGTTTAGTAATATAGTCTGTTGCCCCTGCATTAAAAGCTTGCTCTACAGATTCATGATCATCAAGTACCGTAATCATCAAAATAGGCAGGCGATCGCCTCCAGGTAAAGAGCGAATTTTTTGACAGCAGGTAAAACCATCGATATCTGGCATAACGGCATCCAAGAGAATTAAATCTGGTTGAAAATGAGTATATTCAGAAAGACACTGTTCCCCATTTTCAGCTTCTGCTACTTTATATCCCTCTTCTTCCATTGCCAGATTTAGTAATGAACGCATTGTGCGATCGTCATCGACAATCAAAATTAAGGGAATTCGCTCGGATTGTGTTTCATTCATGATTGCATTCTTGTTGTAAAGCAATTTTGGCTTTGGCGTATTCAGCTTCTAGTTCGGTTAGAATCTCTGGATTTTCTGGCATTTCTCCTGCACGAGCCATATTTTCCAGATCTTTGCAGTAATCGGTAATTATAACCGCTCCCAAGTTAGCACTGCTGGAACGAAAACCGTGGGCAGCCTTACGCAAAGCTTCCGTATCTTTGGTTTCTAGAGCCTTAGCGATTGCTGTTAAGCGATCGGGACTATCTTCAAAATACTGATTGACAATTTTAGTTAATAATTCCTGAGCTTTTGCTCCTGCTAGCTGACGCAAAGAGTTTAAAACATTTAGATCGAGAATTGCTTGTTCGGCGTTGGCAGATTCATTTTCTGTAGTTGACGGTAAAGTTGGCAATTCTGCTGGTATACTTTCCTGAGGAGAAATATTATGCTCGCGATCGCTATCTTGCTCCCTCAAAGCGATAATTCTATCTAATGCCCGTTCTAATTCTTCGATCCTAATCGGTTTAGTGATAAAGTCTTGCATACCTGCTTGAAAACAGCGATCACGGTCTTCAACGGTAGCATAAGCGGTAAGAGCAATAATATAGGGAGTTTTTGCCAAATTTTGAGTTTGAGATAATATTCTTTTAGTCGCAGTAATTCCATCCATTTCTGGCATTTCTACATCCATTAAGACGCAGTCATAAGGAACGCTTTGCACTGAATTAACCGCCTCTAAACCATTGCTGACAACATCTGCTCGATAACCTAATTTTTCGAGAATCAAGCAAGCAACTCTTTGATTGACGCTATTATCCTCTGCTAATAAGATTCTGAGGTTTTGTTTGTTTTTTGAGCTGGCTATAGTATAGGAGTTTTCAGCTGCTTCAATAGGTTTAGGTAGGGGATACGAGATTGATTCCGCTACAATGGTGAAATAAAATTTTGCCCCAACCGTATTTTGAGTAGTCTGAGGTTGCCAATTGGGGGAAGGTTGACCAGCCACACTACCATGGCTTTCAACCCAAATAGTGCCATTCATCAACTCTACTAACTGTTTACAAATTGCCAGACCTAAACCCGTCCCACCATATTTGCGATTGACTGAAGCATCACCCTGACTAAATGGTTGAAATAAAAATTGTTGCTTTTCAGCAGGAATACCAATTCCAGTATCTTGAATCATAAATTGAATTTGATAGGTATTTTCCTGTCCTGTCAATAAATCCCCTGTTATGCAGATATCTACTTGACCTTGATCGGTAAATTTAACCGCATTACCAATTAAATTAGTCAAAATTTGTCTTAATCGAGCGATATCTCCAATAATACTCTGGGGTGTGGATTCATCAATTTGATAACACAATTTTACTGCCTTAGCCTGAGCATGAGGTTTTATTAGTTCCAGAGCATCTTGCAAACAAGCAGATAAATTAAATGGATGTTGTTCTAGGGACATTTTGCCCACTTCAACCTTAGAAAAATCAAGAATATCGTTCATCAAAGCCAGTAGCATTTCACCACTTCTGCGAATGGTTTCGGTAAAATATCGCTGCTGAAAACTCAATGAAGTATCTAACAACAACCCCGTCATCCCAATCACTGCATTCATCGGCGTACGCAATTCGTGACTCATGGTTGCTAAAAACTGACTCTTAGCCTCGTTTGCTGCTTCCGCAGCTTTGTTTGCAGCATCTAATTCGTGATTTTGCTTGGTTAACAGACTTTTTTGTTCGGTTTCTCTGGCTAGTAATTGTGCTTGACCTAAAGCAATGCCGACTTGAGCAGCCACAGCTTCTAATAATTCAATTTCATCATCTTTCCAATGACGCTGGCGATCGCATTGATGTAGAGCAATTACGCCGTTAATCTGTCCTTTGTAGGAAGTGCGTACTGCAACCATCGACATAATTTTTAGTTGCTCGCAAACATGGGATATAGGCTGAAGTAAAAGATCTTGAGTAACATCATGACTGACAACCGCTTGCTCTTGACTCAATACTTTTTGAGCATGAAGATTATCTACAATGGGAACTTCTGAATTAATTATAGAAAGGGCGTCGTGGCTGAGATATTCGGCTACACAGGGGATGGTAGGAGGAGAACCTTTTATATAACGATGAATAATACAGCGATTGACACCAAAAGCAGCCCCAACCTGATTAACTGTGGTTTGAACGATTTGCTGAGTATCTAGACTTTGCCGAATTTCTTCAGTGATATGTCTGAGCAAAACTGTTTTGAGATATTGTTGTTCAAAACTAATTTGAATCTCTTGCCGTTCTATTTCACTCCCCAACCATTGAGTCATCAGCTTTAAGAGCTTGCGATCTGCTTGGCTAACTGAAGACTGTCGTGGTGTTTTGCCCAAAAAACCCAGAATACCGTAAACTTCCCCGGCTACTAAAATACTTGTACCGAAATAGAAGCTCTCAGGAATTAAGGCGACATCTTCATCTTCTCCCCTGTGATGGAGATCGATTGGTTCTTTCTGGATTAAAGTTTTTTGCCATAATTCCCAATCAATTTTTTGGGGCAGATCGGCTAAATCCAAAGTTGAGTCTAATTTGCTAGGGAAATAAATAGCTTGTTGCTGAAGAATATTTTGTTCAATTTTACTTACAAAACCAACTTCTAAGTCAAAAGATTCACATCCAATTTGGAGTAAATGCTGAATACGTTGTTCCAAAGTTAAATCTCGGGCAGCAACTACTTCTTGTAATAAGCGATCGCGCTGTTCTCGCTCTCGTTTTGCTCGTTGGCGATCGCTAATATCGGTGATAAAGATTCTAATTAGATCACTTTGAGGCAAGTAATGTACTGATTGCTCGAATACTGCTCGATTAAAACCAATTTCTCTTGTAAAAGATTTTTCTGGTTGTTGATGAACTAAATTGGGGAAATCTGACAAAATAGGATGTTTGATGCCCTTGGTTGTTAATTGGGGAAACTGGCGCATTGCTGCGGGATTGATATACGTAACTGTTCCTTGTATGTCTATTTCTATAATAGGATTAGGAATTAACTCGGGAAAAGAAGCTAACCGCGCCAAAGCAATATCATTAGCCTCAGCAGAATTGTTTTCGGGCACAATTAGGGTCTTATGTGAATTAGTGTTCTGGGCTAAAAAACTAGAAACATCTTCTAGTGAGTCAAATTGAGAGAATTCCGAATCTGATAGGTTTGACAAGGAATAATACTTAGCAGAGATTTTATGACCAAACTTAATCTTGTCTCCGTGTTTAAGATCTCTTGAAAGACACTTGTGACCATTAATGGTAATACCATTGGTACTTCTTTTGCCATTAAAACTGCCATCGACAATGCGAAAACAAGAGCGATCGCCATCTGCCGAAGGAATGCGTAAAATAGTTGCGTGGTGTCGAGAAATTGATGAATCGTGAAGCACAATGGAATTACTAGAATCTCGACCCAAGGAATAGGTTTCTGCTTCTAGTCGATAAGTTTTTTTCCCTCGTCCATCTTCAATTGTCAGTAAATGACGAATCTTGTCTCGTTCTGACATAAATGATTTTTAAATAAATTTGGCTTATTTATCTCTCTTTTGTAATCTTTAAATTGAAACTTGACCAGTCAATTAATTAAATAGATTTTTGGCAGAAAAAGCTGTACAAGAACAATTTCAAAAAGTTATACAAAAAGTCATACAAAAGGATTTCTAAAACAGACGCGATCGCAAATGGGAGCTAGCAATAATGAGATTAATCACAAGTCAAGGTAATTCTCATGAAACTCGTATCTGTAATTGTTCCTGTATATAACGTTGAAAACTATATTGCTCAGACAATCAACTCAGTTTTAAATCAAACTTATCCTCATTTTGAATTATTAATTATTGACGATGAATCTCCCGATCGCAGTATCGAAATTTGCCAACAGTTTACTGATTCTCGGATTAAAATCATTCGTCAAAAGAATCGTGGTTTAGCAGGAGCAAGAAATACAGGTATTCGTCACGCTCAAGGAGATTATTTGGCTTTTCTCGATTCCGACGATCTTTGGTTGCCTGAAAAATTAGCCCAACACGTTAAACATCTAGAGTCTTCGCCTCAAGTTGGAGTTAGCTTTAGTCGTTCTCAATTTATTGATGGTCAAGGTCAAGCGTTAGGTATTTACCAAATGCCCAAACTTCTAGATATTACTCCCTCCCATCTTCTTTGTCGTAATCCCATCGGCAATGGTTCAGCCCCCGTAATTCGTAAAGAAGTATTTGAAGCGATTTGTTTTCAAGACAATCTACACGGAGAAGTTGAGAGCTTCTACTTTGATGAGAACTTCCGTCAATCAGAAGATATTGAATGTTGGTTGCGTATTGCAGCAGAAACTCCTTGGCTAATAGAAGGTATCGGGGAAGCCTTAACTTTATACCGCGTCAACGGTGAGGGATTATCGGCTAATGTTCTCAAACAATATGACTCTTGGGAGCAAATGATTAACAAACATCGCGATCGCTCTCCCCAATTATTAGCCGAGTATGAAAACCCCGCTAGAGCCTTTCAACTACGCTATTTAGCCCGTCGTGCAGTACGCCTCAAGAATGGCAAAATGGCAGTTAGCTTAACCCATCAAGCCTTAGCTACCCACTGGCAAATAGTCTTAAGCGAACCTACTCGCACTGTTCAAACTTTGTTTGCAGCTTATCTACTCAGACTTTTACCTCTCTCTTTCTATCAAGGATGCGAGCTTTTAGCTCTTAAATTAACTGGTATCAGTCAGCAACTCCATATTTTACGCGATCGCTTTACGGTTAAATTTGCTTAAAAAGCTATAAATATTAATCAGATCAACATAATACTTTCAAAATCAAATTTCACCTTATAAAATCTATTTTTTAACTTCAGCAATTTAATCATGACTAATAATAATGCTGCTAACAAAAACCAACTAATTCTAATTGTTGATGATGATGCTAGTATCCGCATGACTGCTGCTGGTATTTTAGATATCCAAGGTTACTCTATTTTAGAAGCTGATAGCGCAGAAGCCTGTTTAAATATTTGCCAACAACAAACCCCTGACTTAATTTTATTAGATGCAGTGATGCCAGGCATGGATGGTTTTACTTGTTCTCTCAAACTAAGAAGTATTTTAGGTATTCAATGCCCACCAATTTTTATGATGACTGCTCTTGACGATCGCGAGTCTATTTATCGTAGTTTTGATGTGGGAATTACTGACTATTTAGTTAAACCTTTAAACTGGATTGATTTACCAGAAAAAATCAAACAAGCTGGTCTTAATAGAGCCAAAACTAAAAAACTAAAAGAACAGTTTGAAGAAATATATGCTCTTAAAGAAAAATTGGATGATAGTATTTATCAGACAAAAAATAAAATAAGAGTTGACTAAAAACCAGAAGAAGTCTAATCGAGAATTAAATCGAATTAGAATTGTAATCGAACACGTTAACCGTCGATTAAAAATCTTTAAAATTTTGTCTTACCGCTATCGAAATCGTCATCGAAGATTTGGCTTAAGAATTAATTTAATTGCTGGTATTTATAATTACGAACTAGCTTAATAATTTGGCTAAAAAAATCAATAAATTCAAAAAATTCAGTAATAAATTAATTACTGAACTAGATTGTGCTGTCATTTTTTCTGTTAGCGATCGCTAAATAATAATTAAGCAAAAGAATCCCTCTATTCTTACTATTTCAATTGGCAAAAATTGAAATAAAAATAACTCATAATTGTACCACAAAATATTTATGCAAGAGTTCTAATTTCTGGTTTTAAATAAAATTCTTTCTCCTGCTTGAATATTGTGGGGTTCGATTTCTGCTATGGTAATTTGCTTGGGGTCTTTAATTTCAATTACTCTAGCTTTACCAATGGTTGCATCTAACGGCATTTTATCCACACCCATACCACCTTTAATAAAGTGATTGATGCCGTCTACATGAGTTCCCGTGTGAGTACCAATAGTTAATTTAGAAACATTGCAAACATCCCCATGTGCCAAACATTGACTGGGTTCGATACTTACAGCAGGATTATCTGACTAATAGGGCATTTCTGGGTGTATGGTTAGGGAAATGTCGATCCAATTTGATTTATTCATTTTTTGTCATTTGTCATTGGTTGTTAGTTATTAGCGATCGCTTGCTGCTTGTTTTTCGTCTTTCAATGTAAAACGCGACTATCGATAGTTGTTTCGTCATTTAAACTTGTCGCCCTGCTGTACGATCTATCTAAGTACTTATGCAAAATTAATTACCCAACCTTGGTATAGCAGGATTGTTGGTAGAAAGCAGGATTTATTGATGAAGGTTGGGTAATTAATTATGTTTCATTACATAGCTGCTCGTTTTGGTTTGCAGCGTTCGGAAATATTTAAGATGATTAAAAATGTAGCGATCGAGACAGCGATCGGTTCTATTCCCATAGCTGGTGATATTTTTGATGCCTACTTCAAAGCAAATATGCGTAATTTGGAAATATTAGAAAAGCATCTGGCAAAAACTGAATCTAATAATACAATTGCTGAATCAAAAAACTTTAGCACAATGGCTAAATAAGATCGACCATGAGAAAGATGGAATTTTCGACTACCTGTGTAAATATGGCAACTATAATCAAATCAACTACGAAAAAATATGCTTCAAGGAATAGAATTAATTAACTGTGCTAAGGCTAATGCCAAACAAGGAGTTGCTGTAGCAGCCGAACAATCTGGATATAACAAAAACATCGGCTTGTTTATCGAGAATTTACACAAAGCCTGTCAACAAATAGGCGTTGATATTAATGAATTATACGATCTAATTACTGACCAACAAATAGCTCAAGAAAATAGAAAAGTCAGGGAAATATCCCCCGATACAATTTCCAAATTGTAATCGTTTTAAAAAGTTTTTTAGAGCAAAAAAGCAGTTGTAACTACAACTGCTTACTTATTAATGATTTGAAATTTAGATTATTACTAAGAATTTATTCAATTGAACTAGCATAAGAGCGATCGCCTTGTCTGCCATTATTATTATGATTAGTATTATCAGGCATAAAGTCATTGTACTTATCCTGATTATAAAAATAAAGCGTGCGAATCGGATAAGGGATACCAATATTAGCAGCATCTAAAGCTTCCTTAATTGCCATAATTGCTCTAGTTTGCACTTGTCTTACCTGGGGTTGTCTGGGGTGAGTCCAGTAACGCACAATAAAATCGATAGAACTATCACCAAACCCGATTAAATCTATCTCTGCGGGTTTGTTATCCAAAACTCCCTCTACACTCTCAATAGTTTTTTGCAAGATATGTTTAGCTTCGGGTAAAGAAGTATTGTAGTCTACTCCCACTGCTAAATCGGTACGGCGTTGGTTGAAAGCTGTTCTAACCCTAACTGCACTAGTAAATACTTCCGAATTGGGCATTAATATTCTTTCGCCATCATAGGTGCGAATTTTGGTAGTACGAATATCAATCCTTTCCACCGTACCTTCATAGTCACCAACAATAATTTGATCGTCAATTCTAAATGGTCTTTGGATTAAGATTAAAATCCCTGAAAGGAAGTTTTTAAAGATATCTTGAAAAGCAAAACCAATAGCTACAGAACCTAATCCCAAAGTGGCAATAATATCGCCTAAACGTAGCCCAGGAAAAGCTATTACACAAGCAAATACGACCCCTACAATCCAAGTAGTAATATTGGCAGTTTTACGAAGTAAAAGTTGTAATGATTTACTTTGTAAAGTTTTTTTCCCAATTTGCTCGGCAATTTTGGTAGCGAACTGCGCTGCATATCGAGTCAGCATGATAATAATCAGAGCGGTGATTATTGCGGGAAATATTTTTACTGCACTACCAAGTAAATCTTGTAGGCTGCTTACAACTGTATCTAATATTTTACTCATATATTCAAAGTAGTCCGATGTTCGTTTGATGATTAGCTAATTCAATCTATTTATTCTTTGGCAATCACCCATACTGCATGAATAATTCCAGGTATGTATCCAAGTAAAGTCAGCAGGATATTTATTGCTAATTGGGTGCTAAATCCAGTTTGTAAAAATACACCTAATGGAGGTAAAAATATCGCACAAATAATTCTTATGATGTCCATATTTCTCTTGGTTTGATTCTAATACTTCTTGATTAAAATTTGCTTCTGGCACTTTCCCAGGCACTGTTTAATTCCGTCCAAGCTGTTTCAAAACCCTTTTGCATTTCTATCCAGGCTGCTTCACTACTTTGCTGTAATTCTTGAAATTTACTTTGGGCAGCATCTCTTTTAGCGTACAGTTCTGCTAACTTTTCTTGATACTGTATTTTGGCATCAGCCTTTGCTTGTTCGCCTTTTGCCTTCAACTCATCTATTTGAGCATTTAATTTGTCAAGTTGCGCTTTAGCTTTTTCTTGATATGCTTTCTTGGTATCAGCTTTGATTGTCATTATAAATTTACCTCATAAGCTATTTACAACACAAAACTATCAAGGATAATAGGAACGTAAATCTGACTAAAGAAAGAAAATTTAAAATAATCTGTTTGTCTGCATATATCTATCGATAGAGAACTTATAATCAGATGTTACGCACTCATCGATCTGAGAGGATTGGGAAAAGTAAAAGTTAAAATAATGGATGGAATTGCAGCTATTAGGAAACGCCCTGGAATGTTTATCGTTTCGACCGGTTCTAGGGGATTGCATCAGCTATTGAAAGAATTAATATCGTTTTCTCTTGCTAACAACAGCAAAAATATAGAAATTGTTTTGGAAGACAACAATACAATATCATTTCGCGATCGCGACTATTCAAGACCTTTAAATATTGATGAAGAAACGGATAAATCTTGGTTAGAGACAGTTTTAACTACCACTAAGTAGTTGCAACTGCCATATCTTTTGTTTCTAAAGATTTATCGTCTAGGCGGTCAATATATACTTGCATATTATTCAACTGAACATTGCCAAAAACCGTAGCAAAGGCGGTGTCTGCTGCATCTCTTCCCGTACCAATACGTACTAAACCTGCAACTGGTGCAAGACGAGTCGCATCAAATAAATACCACTTATTTCCCAGATATGCCTCAAAACAGGCATGAAAATCAGGTGGTTGCAGTTGCCAAGCATAGGCTGAGACAAATCTCGCAGGAATACTTAAAGCACGGCAAAAAGCAATGCCTAAATGTGCAAAATCGCGACACACTCCAGCCCTTTCGGTTACGGTATCGTATGCCGAAGTATGAGAATCGGTGCTACCAGATATATAAGTAACCTTTTCGTAAATCCAATCGCAGATAGCTTGAACCCTGGCATAACCAGGCTGACAATCGCCGAATTCATCTTGTGCCAACTTCATCAGGCGATCGCTTTGACAATAGCGTGATGGATATAAATAATGAATGATGTCTAAAGGTATGTCTGCTGGTAAAACTTCTTCGATCTCATCGGGGTTATCCTTGCTATGGTTTAAATTTACTGTTGACTGATAAGAAATTGCTAGCTTTCCTTCTGGTACGACTAATCGCAAATAGCTATTTTCTGTATGAGGGACAATATATTCTTCCCGATCGCAGTCAGGATCGATCTGAAGATTTTCAGCTAGTATTTGCTGATATTCGTTCTCTACCGCACAGATATTAAAAATAAAGGTGCTATCAGTCGAAACATCGTAATCCAGTTCGCATCCAACTTTAAATTTCATTTTGTTTTGCCCCCGTGTTTCCCCCAAATATGGGGGACTTTGATAGATTAATTTTAAATTCAGAAGCAAATCCAACCGATTGAAAAAGGTAATTGTCAATTGTCCATTACTTAACGAATACCTGCGCTTCGTATTCAGGTAAATCGATTAAAATTTGACCGTTACCAGCTTCGAGATCGTAGTTGCCAGTCCATTCATGCCAAGTACCATCAGCAGGAAAATTGGGAACAGCATAACCAGCTAAGAATTGGTCGGAGAAGTTAGCTACCACTACTACGCGAGAACCTTCATCATTCCAGCGAGTATAAGCAATTACTTTTGATTCTGGGTCTTCGTGGAAGAATTCGATATTTTCTGTATACAGGGCGTGGTTTTCTTTTCTCAGATTAATCAAACCTTTGTAATGGGCAAAAAGATGTTGATTCCAATCTCCCGCCAGTAAAGTCCAGTCAATTTTGCTAGCTTCTTGGTTTAAAGGTTGATAATCGCCAAACTCTTCCCCCATCCAAACCATAGGAATACCAACCGCAGTCATGAGTAAGACTACCCCTAACTTAACTCGTTTAAAGGCAGCCTCGCCAGTAATACCGCGATCGCCCAATTCTACCATCACTCGTTTATGGTCGTGGTTGGTAATGTAGTTAACCACATTGGTTGCACCCATAAAACCTTGACGTTTACAGTCAATGACATTTTTCAATTCTTCAGGGTCATAGCGATCGCCGCAAATATGTTCGACCACAGTATGATAGAAACTATAGTGCCAACAACTGTCCATTGGACCTTCTAAGTTGGTAATAGCTGGATCTTCGGGTATGTGTTCGGCAATATTGATCAAAGGCTTCATCCCAGCGTTTTCTTTAGCTTTATCCACAATCCAGTGCATAAAGTCGTGGTTATCAATTTGTCTGGCTGCATCGTAGCGAATACCATCAATGTGATACTCTCTAATCCAGAAATCTACGGTATCGCCAATATATTTCCAAGCTGGTTTTACATCTAAATTCTCATCGTATTTTTCGTAGTTAAATTCGGGACCCCAGCTGTTGTCAGGAGCGGTGGGAGAATGATGAAACCAGTAATCATGGTCAATTTGAGTCAAAGGACATTCAGTATTGGAGTGGTTATAAATCCCATCCATAAGTACCCGAATGCCCCTGGCGTGACACTCATCAATCAGATGTTTTAATTCGTAGGTGCTACCGTAGTTAGATTCGGCAGCAAAAAAGTGTTGTGGACTGTAACCCCAACTGTAAGTACCAGGATTTTCTTTGACTGGCATTAATTCAATGGCATTGATACCTAGGTCTACTAAATAGTCTAGTTTTTCGATTACGTGCTGATATTTGCCTCGCACTTTAGGATCGTCTTCACCACCTGAAAAGTCGCCGATATGCAGTTCATAAATAACTAATTCGTGGTCTGGGGGTAATAGTTTATCGTCATGTTGCCAAACATAGGTATCGACGATTGGTTCGCCATCTTTAATGGTTATTGTCCCATTTTGGCTTTCTGGGGCAATATTTACGGCATAGGGATCGACTACTTCTACCCATTCATCTGGTTCTAAAAACCAACTTAGAGAACGAATCCGGAATTTGTATTCATATTCTCCATCTTCTAGTTTGATTTTCGTTCTAAAATAACCGTCTTCGCCTTTTTCCATCTCTACAGGTTGCCAATCGGAAAAAGAACCAATAACCGCAGCTTCTTTATTGTAAGGAGCGAATAATTTGAATTCTATTAAATTAGTCATATTAAATCATCCCAGAATATTAAAAATGTTTGGGTTATGCCTGCAAGTATAAGAAGTGCATTAATTTTAAAACATCTATCGATAGATTGAGGAAGATTTTTATTGTCAAGAAAAATCAATATTTTCCTAAAACTAGCGATCGCTTTAGGTCTAAGAAACGAATTTCTAGCAGACATCGCGATAATTTTGAGGTGTTTCTGAGAAGGATAACTTCTTGGCAAGTATGCAGGGTAAGCGCAAGAAAAACTTGACCCTGATATGGTATGAAAGAAAACGCTATTTTTCTCTCTTCTGCCATGTCTAAAGGGTTTGCACCTGTTTCAACCACCACTCAACGTCCTACTCGCCCTACTGCAGAGAGCGGTTGATGCTCAAGAGATTCAATCAAAATGGCTATCCTACTTTGAAGACTTAGACGATCCTCGGGGCGCAAAAGGTCGGCTTCATCCCTTCTTGAGTGTGGTCATGATTGCCATCTTAGCCACCATTGGCGGAGCCAGAGGATGGGACGACATTGAACTGTATGCCGAAGGGCATGCTCAATGGCTGGAGACATTTCTCGAGCTACCATGGGGAATTCCCCACGCCGATTGCTATCGTCGTGTCTTTGCACGAATTGAACCCGATGCCTTACAGCGGTGCTTCCAGCGGTGGGTCACGGAGATAGTGAAGAACACTGGGGGGCAAGTGATTCCGATTGATGGCAAAACCATGCGCGGCTCTTATGACCGAGCATCGAAGCAATCCGCTTTACATGTGGCGAGTGCTTGGGCCAGCGACCATCGTCTGATGCTGGGGCAGATGAAGGTAGACAGTAAGAGCAATGAGATCAAAGCGATAAAGAGCGTTACTGGAATTGCTCGATATCAGTGGTTGTATTATCACCATTGATGCGATGGGCACGCAAACCGATATCGCGACTCAGATTGTCACTTCATTAGGCGGACTATGTTCTGTGTCTCAAAGGGAACCATCCCACACTCAAAGAGCAGGTGAAAGGGCTCTTTGAGCAGGCCATCCAAACCGGCTTCGAGGGGCTGGACGTTGACCATGACCAGCAGGTTGAAGCCGGTCATCATCGACGGGAGATTCGGAAGCTCTGGGTAATGCCGGTGAGTCAGTTGGGCGGGTTATATCAACAGTCACAGTGGGCTGGATTGCAATCGGTGGTAATGGTCTATCGCCGACGCTATCTCTGGAATAAGGTAACTGAAGAAACCCAGTTTTTCTTGAC
>JASJDX010000502.1 GCA_030064975.1 Pleurocapsa sp. MO_192.B19 | reverse complement strand
AGCTAAAAGCGCAGGGCGTGAAGCGCCCAAGTCGCGAAAGTGCGACGCTTGCCTGCGAAGCAGGCTGCAGCTAAAAGCTACCCTAAGAAACACTTTGTACGTCATACTTTAAATCACCAACGCCGATTTTTTTAGTTATCTTTTCATGGTGAATTTCTTTTACCTTACCTTCGGCAGTACCATTACCCCAATCCCAAGATACAGGAGAACCTGTTCTAATTTGTTTTTGTCCCATGCTTTTTTTGTTCGTATTTTTCTTGGTGTTGCTGTTTTAAAGATTGATATCTAGTATTAGTTTTTGCCTGTTCCCATTGAGCCTTAAAAATTTCTGCTGATTTAGCTTTGACAGGATCTATATCTAGAGGTAAGATTTCTTGGCGAGCCTTGTTCTCCGCCTCTTTTGATTTGGCAAGCTGAGGATTGCTACGGTATTTTCTGCCGCTTTTATGATTGGCATATCGACGCGATCAGCTTCGCTGGTGAGCTCCGCGCAATCGCGTGTAGCCCATTTGTAAAAATTTGCGTGCCATGTCTGCACCAACAAAATCATCTTGCTCTAGATATGCTAAGAATATTTGATAGATTTTCTCGCTGGATTCGGTAGCTATTGCAGGGTTTTTAAATCTCCAGTGAGGTAAGATTTCTGACTTGTAAGGTTCAACTAATAATACCCCCTGTTCTCCTCTTCCAACACGATAAAGATCGGGACGTTCTCGAAAATTTAAATTGGCAAAATCTAGAGAATAATCAAATTTAATCATGGTTAAAGACGCGATAAATCGCGCCTTAATTAACAAATAAACAAACAAACAAACAAACTTAGCTTAAGTCTGCCAAATTATTTTTTAATTCTTGAGCTGTTGTTTCAGTAGCAGAAGTTGCTTCTTCTACTGTATCTTGAGCTGTCTGTGTAGCCTCATCCAAGATTTTTTGGGCTCGCTCGGCAGTATTACTAAGATTGTCTTTTAGTTTGTCTGATTTGTTATCAACGTATTCAACTGTATCTTCTTTCTTATCTTCAAGAGTGCGGGGAATATCTTTTTTCGCTTCTTCGATTTCATCCCCAGCGCGATCGGTAATACCTTCTACATAGTCTTCTAAGTTGTCCTGTTGACGACTTTTGGCAGTATCTATCAATGCTTTTGTTTTAGCAGCAGTTTCCGCATTATATCTAGGATCGTCATTATAACCATTCATACCGCCTTTCACGGGCTGATTGGCATCATAGTCATCGTAAGTATCAGACATTACTTTTTTAGTAGTCTTAGTTACTTCATCTCCTGTCTGAACGATATTACCTTTACTACAGGCTGTACTAATTATCAACAGAGATCCCGCTAAAAATACCGTTAGGATCTGCTTTACCCTGATGGATTTTATGATTTGAATGATTTTTTTCATTACTAACTCCTGATTATTTGTCTTTTAAGACTTTAAGAGAAATAAGAAGTTGTTGCTTCTATCAAAAGTGGAATTACTAAAACATAATGATAGTTATCAATAAAATAGAAATTATATAGATAAAAATTCTATTTTATTGGCGAATATTCAGGTTATAGGCTAGCAACATTATAGTATAGGTTAAAACCCAATCGCTTTCATGAATTCAATCGAATTGTTATCGTTATACTCTGATTGGTTAAAGCGACGAATAATACTGATTTTGGTGTAATTTGTCAACAGCTACAGGATTAAAATTTGCTTAAATCAATAGTTTTAAAAAAAGCTTTACCTTTTTTTGGTCGATAATGATAAACTCTATAAAGTAAACTTATTCTAAGATAAAAAGTAAGTGACTATGAGTCAGTCAATATTTGCATAGCTGCCAATTTATTAGATTAGTAACCTTTAACTTTATTTTTCAGAATATGACTACGTATAGATACTCATAGAAGGGAAAAATGTGTTAAACATATGTTAGTAAGGTTATACAAATTAATTGAAGGCTATCCCATTAATACTTTCTCAGGTAAAATCTTTGTTTTGAATTTAGTCTAGTTCTTCTATCTTTTAGTAAGATAAAAGTTTTTGGATTTAGGTCAACACGAAAGTGGAATAAGCTGAGGAAACCTCAGCATTTACCTCCATCATAAATAGTCAATATTTAGGCTATCTAGTAACAAAACTCAGCCATTGTTACCAATGGATATATCTGCTTTTGCGCCATAAATTTGTCAACATATTGAGGTGCAAAATGAGTTTGGTTGTTTTAATTCCCGAGCGGAAATAAATAGGCAATTCTCCCTACTTGGGCATAAACTTGCTCTGTGTAACTATGTAAATAAATGAATCCTTTAGGGGGTCGCTCGTTAAGTAATCTACAAAATAGTTTTGTAGATATTTCAGTTGTATTTGGACAAAAAAGAATGAGTCAAATTGAAGCTAAGTTTGTAGCTACCGACACGGCATTCCGGGTAGAAGGTTACGAAAAAATTGAGTACGATCTTTTATTTGTAGAAGGTGTATTCAATACCAAAAACCGGGAACTTGCAGATAGCTACGAAAAGTTTGGACGCTGTTTAATGGTGGTGGATGCTAACGTGCATCGCCTCTATAAAGACCAAATCGAAGCTTATTTTAAGCATTACGATATCGATCTGACAGTGTTTCCTATTATTATTACCGAACTAGATAAGAGCTTGCGGACTTTAGAAAAGATCGTCGATGCTTTTGCTGATTTTGGCTTGGTACGGAAAGAGCCAGTATTGGTAGTTGGTGGTGGTTTAATTACCGATGTAGCTGGTTTTGCTTGTGCTAGTTATCGTCGTAGCAGTAACTATATTCGCATTCCCACAACCATGATTGGTTTGGTTGATGCTAGCGTGGCAATCAAAGTCGCGGTAAATCACAAGAAATTAAAGAATCGTCTTGGTGCTTATCACGCCTCGAAAAAAGTAATTTTAGACTTTTCTTTCTTGCGCACATTACCAATTGCACAGGTGCGTAATGGGATGGCAGAGTTAGTTAAAATCGCCCTAGTCTCTCATAAAGAAGTATTCGAGCTATTAGAAAAATACGGTAAAGAGTTACTAGAAACTCGTTTTGGCTATCTCAATGGTAATGAAGAAATTAAAGAAATCGGGCGTAAGGTAACTTACAAAGCGATTAAAAAGATGTTGGAGTTGGAAGCACCCAACCTCCACGAATTAGATTTAGATCGGGTAATTGCTTATGGACATACTTGGAGTCCTACTTTTGAGCTTGCTCCGGAAATCCCTCTCTATCATGGTCATTCAGTTAACATCGACATGGCGTTATCTGCCACATTATCAGCAATGCGTGGCTACATTACACCCGAAGATCGCGATCGCATTCTCACCACCATGAATAATATTGGTTTAGCTCTAGATAATCCTATTTTAGATATTGACCTACTCTGGAAAGCAGGGGAAGCCATCACTAAAACCAGAGACGGCTTACTTAGAGCAGCAGTACCCAAACCGATTGGAACTTGTTTCTTTATTAACGATCTAGAAAAAGATGAGTTAGAAGAAGCTTTAGCCGAACATCGACGTTTGTGCGCCGACTATCCTGATGCAGGATTAGGTACGCAAGTATACATGAATGAAGGCAAAGAAGAATCAGAAGAATTATTAGCAGGGAGCGTTTAATTATGGTGAGTGCAGCAAACAAGAAAACTGCCAGACCAGTAACTCCCTTGGGAATTCTCGTCCAGCAGCTAGAACATATTCTAAACGCGGCTAAAACCGAATCGATTTCGACCGAATTTAAAACATCCTTGGACAAAGCATATCATTTAGCCGCAGGAATCGACCCCTATTTAGAAGACTGCACGACTTCTGAATCGGACGCTCTAGCTAATCTGGCGCGTAAAACTCAAGAGGAAGACTGGAGTAAACGCTTTGACGATGGTGAAACAGTACGAGCATTAGAACAAGAGATGCTTTCGGGGCATATTGAAGGACAATTGCTGAAAATGCTGGTGTCTATCAGTAAGTCTAAGCGTGTCTTAGAAATAGGAATGTTTACTGGTTATTCCGCCCTAGCGATCGCCGAAGCTTTACCTGATGATGGTTATTTGATCGCTTGTGAGGTAGACGAATATGTCTCCCAATTTGCGCTCAACTGTTTTGCTACTTCTCCCCATAAGAATAAAATTCAGGTTAAAGTTGCTCCTGCCATAGAAACTATGCAGCAGTTGGTTAAAGATGGAGAATCTTTTGACTTAGTGTTTATCGATGCTGATAAAGGTGGTTATATCGACTACTTCAAGATGTTGTTGGATACTAATTTGTTAGCACCTGATGGCTTTATCTGTGTGGATAACACTTTGATGCAAGGACATCCCTATCTACCTGAAAACCAACGCACTGAAAACGGTAAGGCGATCGCTCGTTTTAACCGTTTCGTTGCCGACGATTCTCGCGTCGAACAGGTCATGATTCCCCTACGGGATGGCGTAACCATTATTAAACGTAAGTAAATTCTCAGGGATAGGGGATAGGTTAAACGAAATTAATAGCAGTTAAATTTTTATTTTTCATCCCTTATCCCTTATCCCTCATCCCTTTAAGATATGGCACAAATATTGTTTATTTCAGGGCGAGGTTCTGCGGTAACAAAGAACCTAGGGACTCTGATATTGTTATTGCTTTTGTTTCCCCTAAATCTAGCAATGGTGTTTTTATCCTTGGTCAAGAACATCATTATTCGTCAAGGCAAACTGCCCTTCTCTCCCTCGATTTCGCCAACAGATAAGAAAAGAATTTTAATTACAGGGGCGAAAATGACCAAAGCTTTGCAGCTAGCACGGTCTTTTCATCGAGATGGACACGAAGTATATTTAGTCGAAACACATAAATATTGGCTTTCAGGTCATCGTTTTTCTTCTGCTATCAAAGGCTTTTTTACTGTACCCGCACCAGAAAAAGATAGTGAGGGTTACTGTCAAGGACTATTAGAAATAGTCAAACAGAACAACATTGATGTCTTTGTTCCCGTATCTAGTCCTATTGCTAGTTACTATGATTCTTTGGCGAAAAAAGTCTTAGAAGCCTACTGTGAATCGATTCATCTCGATCCAGAAGTAACGGCAATTTTGGACGATAAACACGCATTTTGCTCAAAAGCAAGGGAATTAGGCTTATCTGCACCTAAAGTATTTCGCATTAGCGATCCGCAACAGATCTTAGATTTTGATTTTGAGAGTGACGGCAGCCAGTATATCGTTAAAAGTATTCCCTATGATTCGGTACTGCGATTAGATTTAACCAGATTACCCTTTCCAGGAATGGAAGAGTACGTTCGTAGTTTGCCGATTAGCCCTGAAAAGCCTTGGGTAATGCAGGAATTTATTCGCGGACAGGAATATTGTTTTCATGCTACGGCACGTAACGGTAAAATTAGACTGCACTGCTGTTCTAAATCTTCTCCTTTTCAGGTCAACTATGAACAAGTAGATAATCCCGCAATCTATCAATGGGTAGAAACATTCGTAGGGAAAATGAATCTAACAGGACAAATTTGTTTTGACATGATTCAAACGGAAGATGGGACAGTATATCCGATTGAATGTAACCCTCGTCTACATTCAGCTATTACTATGTTTCACGATCATCCAGGAGTAGCCAAAGCTTATTTGACCGATGGTGAATTAAATGAAAAACCAATTACTCCTTTACCTGATAGCAAACCTACCTACTGGACGTATCATGAACTTTGGAGATTATTAAATATTCGTTCTCTATCAGAATTTAAAGCCTGGCGAGATAAGGTAACAAAAGGGACTGATGCTATTTTAACCCCAGATGATCCTTTACCCTTTTTAATGCTTCACAACTGGCAAATACCCTTACTCTTGCTCGATAATCTGCGTCGTCTTAAGGGTTGGGTAAAAATTGATTTTAATATCGGTAAATTGGTTGAAATTGGCGGAGACTAATACCACGTAAGTTCAAAATTCAGAGTTCGGAATATTCGCTATGTCTTTCGGACAACGGGGCTTATCAAGTGCGCCCGCAGGTGACGCACACAGCCCCTCCGCTACGCGAACGCGAAAAGCTACGCAACGGATACAATTTTTCCCAGGAAATAATAGGAAATGCCAGCATCTATCAAGTTATGAATTACGAAATTTCTAGTTTCATCGAACTAACGTCTACAGAAGTAGTAGGTAGGGAGTCAGGGTTTTAAGTTAAATCAATGCTAGGTTTGTTTGTGCTTATTTCCACCAGATTAATGACAAATTACCAGTATAGTTTTTGTTTCTTCCTCTTTTGTTCCTTCCTCCTCATCCCTCATCCCTCATCCCTCATCCCTTAAATAATGTCGATCGCTCTTTCTTTTATTTTCTTCTTAATTTTATTTACTGTAGTTGGTGTTTATGCTGCAACCCAAAAACAGGATACTACTACCGATTATTTATTAGCAGGAAGAAAAGTTAATCCGATTGCGATCGCATTATCAGCTTTATCTACTGGTCAAAGTGGTTTTTTATTTACTGGGCAAGTAGGTTATGCTTATACTCAGGGTTTATCGGCGATTTGGTTGGCAATTGGTTGGGCGATCGGCGATTATATAGCTTGGACGTTAGTTTTTAAGAATTTGCGCCAAGTTTCGGCAGCATCTGACTCAGAAACCGTTCCCGCGTTTTTAGCACAAAAGCAACCTGGTTATCGTTGGATTGCAGTTATTTCGGCATTAATTACTATTTTCTTTTTGGGTACATATGCAGCAGCGCAGCTACTGGCTGGTAGTAAAGCATTAAATAGCCTATTTGGTTGGGATTATGCCTGGGGAATTATTATTGGTGCGATTATTGTCGTTATCTATTGCTTTTCTGGAGGCATTCGGGCATCAATTTGGACTGACTCAGTACAAACCATTGTCATGATTGGTGCTTTGCTATTACTGTTTGTGGTAACTATCGTTGTTAGTGGTGGCGTTAATAATATGTATACCAATTTGAGACAGATAGATGCTAACTTAGTAACTTTGTTTCCCTCCAACTTAGCCTGGGGATTTTTGCCCTTTTTTATCGGCTGGTTAGTAGCAGGATTTGGTGTTGTAGGACAGCCTCACATTTTAGTTAGGGCGATGGCAGTAGATGCGGCTAATAATATAGGAAAAGCGCGGGATATTAAAACTACTTGCGGTATTATTACTGCTTTTACCGCTATTTTTATAGGATTAGCAGCGCGGACACTGTTACCAGAATTAAACGATCCAGAGTTAGCTTTACTAAATTTATCTCAAGAGTTATTACCAGGGATATTGGTGGGGGTGATGCTGGCTGGTTTATTTGCTGCGACTATTTCTACGGCTGATTCTCAAATATTATCTTGTTCTGCTGGGTTG
>JASJDX010000501.1 GCA_030064975.1 Pleurocapsa sp. MO_192.B19 | reverse complement strand
TAAACTAGCTCGCTCTCTTTCTGGGGTAGTTTTAAAGACAAACAAGTTTTCGCCGCCAATTACCGCAGCAGGATTTTCGGCAACGGGAATCGGAAAAACATCATAATCAATATCTGTTGATTTTAACTGAGCCAATGTCCAAGGGCCAGTAATCTGCATGGCTGCTTTACCTGCAATAAAATTATCAATTTCGTAACCTCTTTCAGGAGCAGACAATATTGCTACTCGATCTTTAACTAAATCGGCACCTAATTGTAAAGCGGCGATCGCTCCCTGGTTAACTAAATCGGGTCGATCCCCCTTTAATAAATCTCCCCCAGCACTATAAATAAAAGGCAACCAAGTAAATACAGTCCATTCCTCTTTGCCCAGAGACAAGAAAATACCATGTCGATCCAGGCGATCGTCGTTATTGGTATCTTGGGTCAGTTTTTTAGCTGTAGCACGTAATTCCGACCAATTTTTTGGTGTATCACTAATCCCCGCTTGGTTAAATAAGCTGGGACGATAAAATACCGCAGCATTGTTGGTAGCAAAGGGTACAGATAAAATATGTCCATTCAACTCCATTGAGTCAAACATCGCGGGGTCAATTTCTGATTTAATTGCCGAATTATTTAACCAATTTTCTAAAGGTAGCAATACCCCTAACTGATTTAATTTCCCCGTAATTTGAGCCACAAACCAGAGGATATCTGGGGGTTGACCACTAACAGCAGAGGCAAAGATCTTGGGAAGTTGGGCATCTGGTTGACCAATATATAATGCCTCTACTTCAAGATCTGGATTTTCTTGGTTAAACTTGGTAACTAATTCTTGAAAAATATCACGATTTTCAGGGGGATTAATACCATGCCAAAAAGTTATCTTAGTAACTTCCTGTTGGACGGTTTGCCCCCGATCGCTGCACCCTCCGAGCAATAGTAAACACAATAGTCCACAAATTATGAGGATTTTGGCAAAACTTTGATAATTGAACTTATGGTTATTTTTCGATAACTTACGATTGAAAACTGCCAGCATCAATTGTTTAATTTATAAAATTTCAGTAACCCAAAATGTTTTAGCAGCTTAATAGTCTGTCTGATAAAGACTATTGCCTACCAGTTAACTATAAAATATGGAGAAGATTAGAGGGATGAAGAAAAAGGCGTTGCGGCTTAAACTTTACTATATTTTAGAAGATACGAAATATAGTAACTGGTTGAGTAAATTAGACCAAATTTTATTGTCTATTTTAATTGTTATCGACATTAGCTGTTTTATTTTAGAAACTTCACAACAGCTAAATCAGCAATATTATTGGCTCTTTAAAGGTGTAGCTATATTTTCAACTATAGTTTTTACTTTAGAGTATGGGCTACGTTTGTGGTTATGTACCGTGGAACGTCAGTTTAGTCATCCCTGGTGGGGTAGAATTCGCTATGCTTTGACACCGATGGCGATTATTGATTTTATCTCCACTTTTCCTTTTTATTTAGTGCTAGTTTTTCATAATCTGGCTTTTTTAAAAACATTAAGACTCTTGCGATTAGCTAGAATTCTGAAGATCGGTAGGCACTCCAAGTCTGTGCGTTCTCTAGTCAGAGTAGTGATTAGTAAACAAGAAGAATTATTCATCACTTTTTCGATTGTTTCTTTTTTACTGATTATTGCTTCTAGTTTGATGTTTTTTGCCGAACACGATGCCCAACCAGAAGTTTTTTCTAGTATTCCTGCTGCAATGTGGTGGGGGGTAGTAACCTTAACTACTGTAGGCTACGGCGATATTTATCCTGTGACGTTAATCGGCAAATTGTTAGGGGCAAGTTTGGCTTTTTTTGGCATTGGGGTATTTGTTCTTCCCGCAGGGATTGTTGCCTCTGCTTTTGCTAAGGAAGTGCAAGGCGAAATATTTCCCGAAAGCCTGGCACAAGATGAGCAGAAGCCAAAGTTAATCGAAACACCGTCCAATCATTTATCTACTGAACAATTACAGCAACTAGCACAGTATCAACAAATACAATTAGACGCTGAATTATTAAAACACTGTCTACAAACAGCGCAAAATAAACTAGGATCGATTGAATCTAGTAAAGATGCGATCGATTCTTGGGCAATGTTTCTCTACCTTCAGGCAAAACAAGAAATTACTGATTTATCCCAATTATCTACTAAAACACCTACACCATAATCTATCGGAGATCGCGACTATCTTAGTTCGGTTTTACTGCTTGGTATAACACTACTAAAACAGCTAATATCAATACAAATTAATAAGTATTACTTTTTATTGATTTCATTTGGGTACTACTTGAGATATGAGAAGTAAGGGGAGGTCGAATCAAAAGTGCAAAACTGGCTGCTACAAAATTTGAGTGATGTTCTCAATCAAGAGTCACAGGTTGAATTGTGTTCTAGCAAGTTACAGAATCCCGACACAAACGATCGGATAACAGAGCCTAAATGCTACAGTGAGAAAAATCGGCTAGCGGAACTAAAAGCACGAAGAGAATGGTGTAGTGCGATCGCTGCAATCGAAAAATTACTCTTATCAGAAATCGCCCTCAACCAGAAAACTATATCTTTAGATAAGCAGGGACTTATTTTTTCTGCACCTGTACCTTTATTAAGCAATTCTAATTTAATTTCTTGTTTCCAAAGCGCGGTATTTACTAGCGATGTATTTCATGTCAATGCACTGATGCCCTGTCGTCAGTCTATGGCTACCAATCAGGCAATTAATCAGGATGCACCAGTTATTCAGCTACCGTTAATTCCTCAAGATCCAATCTCCCAAGAACAGTTTTGTCTGGTTTTAACCGCCAACTTTGGCTTGGTGATGGTTTTAGGGCAAGATACCGTAGGTACTGCTAAATTCCATTTTTCCTTCGATCCAACAACTATCGCTGAAGTTTGGACAACTTTGCGATCGCGCCTTGTCATAACTAATTATCATCATTTAGAACAACTAGATAGCTTGGTTGAACAATTTGCTCCACCAACTCCAGATTATCGCTTAGTAACTAGCTTTAGTCGTCAATTGCTCCAACATTTACCTGATTTAACTACTTTTGCTGTTACCCAAAATCGTCAGCTGGAAGCTGTTTCTGCCACCTCACAAAGAGATACAGCAGAACCTCAACACGGTTTTACACCCAAAAGAGCTGCTAGCCATCTGGAAATGGAGTTACTACAGGCACTTACTCATGAGATAAGAACCCCTTTAACTACTATTCGCACCCTAACCAAACTGCTACTCAAACGTCAGCAAGAATTTAAACCCAATGTAGTTCAGCGTCTACAAACCATAGATCGCGAATGTACTGAACAGATAGAGCGTATGGAATTAATTTTTCGTGCAGCTGAATTGGAATCTACCTCTCCCACTGCTAAACCCATGGAGTTAGTTCCCTTTTCTCTGGATCAAGCATTTAAGCAAAGTATTCCCCGTTGGCAAGAAAAAGCTAAAAGGCGTAATGTAGAGTTAGATTTTACTTTACCCCAACATTTACCTACAGTTGTTAGTGACCCTGCTATGTTAGATACAGTCTTAACTGGATTAATGGAAAGCTGTACTCGTAGTTTGCCCATAGGAGGACATATTGATGTCAAAGTCTCCACTGCAGGAAACCAGCTTAAATTACAGGTTCTTTCTCAAGCCAGTAATATTATGGAAAATCCTTTAAAATCTTTGGGGCAATTACTCACCTTTCAACCCGCGACTGGATGTCTAAGTCTTAATTTAGATGCAACTAAAAGTATTTTCCAGGCGTTAGGAGGGAAACTGACTGTAAGACAGAGACAAGAGCAAGGTAAAGAATTAACCATCTTTTTACCTTTGGGTAACTCTAGTAGAAACTCTAACCAGAAACAACATCCTTGTATAGAAGCTTAATTATGGTTTAAATTAATTCTGCTGGTACGGCTGGCATCAAGATTTTAAAAGTTGTTCCTTTTCCCACCTTGCTGCTAACGGAAATTGAGCCTCCACACCTCTGTATTAGTTGTTGGACTAAAGTTAATCCTAAACCTGCACCCGTTCCCTTTTGGTTGGTCATGGCTTTGGTACGATAAAAACCATCAAAAATTTTATTTATTTCTTTGGTAGCAATACCCACCCCTGTATCTGTAACTGAAATTTCAATATATTCATCCTTGAATATTGCTTGGACAAATACTCTTCCTTGAGGTGGAGTAAATTGCAAACTGTTATTGAGAAGATTAATAATAATTTGTCTAAACCAACTGTGAGGACAAGAAATAGGGGGGAGATTGGCAGGAATAGTGTAGCCTAACTGAATCTCTTTTTCTTCGGCTAGAGGTTGATAAGTACTCACGATTCCAGGTACTAAATCGTCCAAGTATAGGTAGTCTGCTTCGGTAGGGGTATCTAACTGCAATAGCTCTAATAAACCACCCACAAGGGAATTTTGGCGATCGCATTCATCACTAACCATTTGTAAGTAACGCTGGCGTTGCTCTCCTTTGATTTGTTTAGATTCCAGGAGACTTAGAGCTGTTTTCATATGGGTGATCGGCGATCGCAATTCTTGAACTAGATTATTGAGAAAATCGTCCTGTAATCCCAACACACTAGATTTTTTTTCGGTGTTTTGATTGGTTTTAGATAAAGAATTAAATGCGGTTTGTATTCCCTCGTTATGCTCTATTTGTTTGAGAATCAACTCTCCCAGTAAATCAGATTTTGTTACCAAATTAGGGGGAATGCTAAAGTCTGTGTCTATGGAAGAGAGGGCATCAGATATTATGTTTTGTTGTATTCCTGATAGGATTTGAGTAACTTTTTGAGAATCAAAACTAGAAACCATCTCTAAATATGGTTGCTGTAATCTTTTTCCCGAAGATTCAATGCGAATTTTTCCTTTTTGCCACTGAGCTAATACTAAACTACAAAAATCGGCTGACAAAATAATTAAAAAAGATTCTCGTTGCAATATAGGATTTGCTTTGAGTTGAAGGGGAATAACTGGTGTTTGCTCAGCAGTATGTTCTAGCAAAGATAAAGCAGGGGGGTTTTTATTACTACTACATAGGTAGATCCGCTCCGCATTGCCCTCTCGTTGTAATTTTTGTATTTGATTGAGCCAGCTTTTAGTTTGCGGTAATTTTACCAAAACCGTTGCCTTAAGTTGTTTCTCAATTACTAGATTAATAATAGAATTTACATAAGATTTGAGCGTCTGTGCGCCAATAGATATAGAAACCAGGGAATGGTTTGAATCTTGAGTCAACTGGTACAAAGATGCTTCAGAAGTAACAATATTCATATTTAAAATAGCTTTACTATTGTATCTAGCAAAATTACAGATAAAGGTAATGATATGGACTTGCCTTTTGGTGAATAGTTTTTGGTCAGATAACTAACAAATAATCAATAACTATTACAGACAAGTGTTTAAAGTGGCAACTACAGATTGAGCTAAAGCTTCTAAATGATAACCGCCTTCTAAGCCAAATAGAGGGGAGTTTGTGATTTTTAATACATATTTTGTTAATAAAATGTAATCAGCAGGTTGCAAAGAGATCCCTGCTAGAGGATCATCATGATTGGCATCATAACCTGCGCTAACAATTAATAAATCTGGTTGCCAGTTTTGAAAAAAAGGCATTACTTCTTGCTCAAAAACTTGCTGGTAATTAGAAATAGTACTACCAGCCTTCATTGGTAAATTAAGAATATTCTGATGTTTACCGTGAGCGTTTTGGTTACTTCCTGTACCTGGGTAACAAGGATGCTGATGTAGAGAGCAATAGGCAATCTGAGGGTTGTCTTGGACAATCGCTTCTGTGCCATTTCCATGATGGACATCCCAGTCTAAGATGCCGACTCGCTTGATATTTGGTTTAGTTAAAGCGTAGTTAGCGGCGATCGCTGCATTGGAAAATAAACAAAATCCCATTGCAGTATTGTGAGTTGCATGATGTCCTGGAGGACGTGCCAACACAAAAGCAGGGCTATTATTCTCTATAACTCGATCTACTCCATCTAGCCAAGCACTAACCGCTAGCAAAGCCACATCGTAACTACGTTCGGAGATTGGTGTATCTGCATCTAAATATCCACCACCATTGCTGGCTACTTGTTTAATGCGCTCTATATGTTCTGGGGTATGAATTTTTTGAATATGAGCTAATATTTTTTTTGGCTGGACAGCAGTAGGTAATTGCCAATCAATTTGTTCGTGCCATTCAACTTCTTTTAAAGCTTCGACGATTGCTGTCAAACGCTTGGCTTTTTCAGGATGACCATAGCCAGTATTATGCTCTAAAAATTCTGGAGAATAGATCAGTGAAATCATGCTTATGATCGAATGTAAGTCAATTACATATATATATCTTTCAGCTTAAATAATTTCTCAGATAAAAAAAGTGAACTCAAAGTTTCTTTACATATTTTTAAGTTGACAATTATGAGAATTACGATTAAACATACATTAAATTATCAAAAATAATAAACTAGTAAAAAAATAGCAAAAAACATTGGTGATTCACAGGAAAATTGGATTCTACTTCTATTTCAGTAAAATTACTGATTATTTTTAAATTGATAACACAATACAGATAGTTTAAAGTTATAGCGAAAATATCCTGAAATATAATATTTTCAAAATAATTTTCTAGAGATTTATTCAAATATACTAAAAGATTTATTTTAGGATTTTTTGTTGCTAACGTTTTTAATTCTATTATTTTACAAGCTCAACCTCTAAACTCGATTTTTATATCAATGAAAGCCACTAAATATAATTTACTTTTGTAAATTTTAATGTAAATTAAGCAATTTAAAATACGTCGGCTTTCTTGAGAAAATATTCAAGATAAAAAATTATTTTAGCATTAAAATTTTGGAGTTAAAAACTACTACTATCAGCAACCTGTAGATAACGAAACGATTTTTACCTATGCATGCTGAAAATGGTTCAACTAAAGTAAATTAAATTGAGATATTTCTTTAATTTAGTACACAGCCAAATCATACATAATTATAATTTTAACTAATAGCCAAAATGGTTGAAAAATCTGCCCTAAAATTGTTGCCTAAGTAATGTAGGGCAATCATCCCGATTTTGATTTGGTTATGATTGATTACTAGTTATAAATCGGTGAAGGATTGATCTGACAGAGCAAAACTCCCGCCTAACTAATGAAGACGGGAGAGATGAATTTAAAAACAGCGGTAATTATATTTTGCTATTGAGTAAGATTAAAAGCCAACACCATTAGCATCAACACCAATCAACTGATCGAGTTCAGATTCCGAGAGGGGATCGCCACCAAGATTGTCATACTGTTGAATTAGAGCAGAAGCAATAGGGGCGTTGTAACT
>JASJDX010000500.1 GCA_030064975.1 Pleurocapsa sp. MO_192.B19 | reverse complement strand
CATTGGCAATGGTTTTGGGCTTGGTATCTCGGTCAAAGGCAAAATAGATATCCCGTCCACCTTCAGCTAGGATTTCTAGCTGGGGAATCAAACGAGGCAGGGCAGTAGCCCGACCCCATTCATCTTTAGGTTGGCGGTAGCCGTTAAAGATTCCAGGAAGGGCAATAGCTACATAACCCGCCGTGAGAATCGCTCCCGCTTTTTTAGCTCCTTCGGTAATAATTAGGGGAATTTCGGGATGAGCTAGTATCCACTCCCAAAAGCTAACTGGCTGGACTCTATCCTGAAGTCTCAGTGCCAGAGGGGAATGATAGCGTTTGATGCCGTAGCGAGCCGCAATCCTGTCCCAGATACGTGCTGGTACTCCCAGGGCAAAAATGGAAGTATCGCTTTTGGGCGGATGTTCGTACTTGATGGGTTTGCCATTGTGGTTGATTCGCGGCTGGTTGGGTTTAAAACATCCCCATTCAGCAGCAGCTAAGGTCAGAATATCGATACCGCTACACCACCAACCCCCATGCTCGGTGTGGGTGTATTTCTTGAGCCATTTATCCCGCAAGCGACCGTCATTACGCCGTTCGGTGTCGGGCAGGGCATACAGCAGGTATTCTAGGGGATTACCACCTTCAAGGCTCAATACGTTGAGCCGAATGAGGTCGGGGTCAACGGCACTATCGAGCCATTCAGCAAAGTGTTGCGGGTGAATTTGGGAATCGGGATCTAAATCTGGCTTCACAGTTGTCTCTGTGGGGAGATTGGGACAACTAATCAAAGCAGATTTTGAAGTTTCGGTTTTGACAACCGATCTAAACTACTAAATACTGATCCAATTAGTTTTAAATTGCTAAAAACCCTTTGCTGTATAAATTACAAAAAATCAAATATGGCAGTACTCTAGAGGTTTTATGGCAGTACTCTAGAGGTTTTATGGCAGTACTCTAGAGGTTTTGTTTTCAAGCTGAAACAACTACTATACATGGGTTTAAAGCCAATTTTTGGGGGTTATTTTTTTGACAACTAAAATTTTGACAACAAAACTTAACTTAATCTGAAAACAAAAAATCCGAAACGATTAATATGATTGAGGTGTAGCGATTAATTTTACAGATTTAGTAGTTCACTTAGCTTAACTGCTACTTTTGACGAAATAGGTCTTTCGCCTTTCTCTATAAGACTGATAAAATTTTGAGAAACGCCAAGAAACGCTGCTAGCTGTCGCTGATTCCATCCTTTAGCCTTTCTAGCCACACGAACTTGTACACCAGTCAAGTAAGTTTTGGAGATTTTTTTGAGCTTGGGCTTGGTTGTTGCCTTAGATTTAATCAATTCTGAGGCGGATTCTGGAAGTTGGATGATTATCTTGGCTTCTAATAGCTTATTTAAATAGCCTGGAGGCTTGCGAGTGTTACTATTTGGTCGAATTGCTTCTGGGTAAGTTTTATCAAAGCTAACTTTCCATCCTAAGTTGATAAAAAGCTTGAGGGCATGATTCCAGCGATTAAAAATTTTTCGTCCTTTATCAGAATTTAAGCGAGCTTTGTTGATTACGGTTTTTGGCAATGCCGTCTCTAGCAGAGTTTGGACTCGATATTCTCCTGTTAGATGCATCCGGCTATTAACGGTGATGTAAATTGCTAGCCTAAGTGCTAATTCATCATGATAGGGGTTGATTTTAAGTACTTGCTGAGCAAGGTAACTAAATTGATACAATGCTTCTCTTGCTTTAGCCCCTGCTCGATTGAGAAAATTTTTAGTCCAGAGTCCTGGTCGGATAGTAATAAATATCTCATAAGGCTTCTCTACTTTTTTGCTAAAAAGGTCAGCTGTTCCTCGTGGATCGACTACTGATTCCCACATTCTTCCAGTTGGACAACTAACATCTATTTTGTTCGTGCTTCTTCCTTCAATCCATACGGCTCTTGAAACAAGACAAGATAGAGCAAAGGCTGCTTTGGCAATTTCGTTTAGTTTTTGAAATTGGGAAATGTCGGTTCTTTTATCCCAACCTAATTCCCTAATTAGATCGGTTCCCTTAAGAGTAAATTGACTTTCCCAAGGAATAACTTGATTCATAGTATGTGCCGCATAAATTAGATACATTTTGGCTGAAGTAAAGCCAAATTTATCAATTATTTGTTCCGCAGCTTCCCAAGGGAGTAATTCAATGTCGCCAGGACTACTAATGTAATGTTCGATATAGTTACTGGATTTACTTTTACACTGTTGTTTAAAAACAGCTATTCCTTCCGAATCTGCCCACAAATCTTTTCTTAGTTGAGCTTGAATTCCAGAAGCGAAGATAGCAGAACTTGGAATAGGTGTAGTTGATTTATGGAGATAAAGTCCTGGTTCGGTAATTGGTGTAGGTTTTGATATCAGTCCTAAAATTTCTGCAACTTCTTCTTGGGAAATTTCTGCTAGATTTATTTGCTGAATTAGCTCTTCAGATTTGTAGAAAGCACAGGAATTTTTGATAAAATTTTCTAGAGTTTTTTCATCTTTAATATTTACGGAATCTGGAAATTTGATTTTTTCATCTCCGTTTAGATCTAAATCTTTGTTGTCCCATTTTTCAATTCGCTCAAGAATCCATTCAGCTTGCTCCTCCCAAAACTGCTGAGTAAAGTATCCTTGAAAAGATTGTTTTAAACGGGATATTAGTTCAGGTGTAATATTAAACTCAGAGTAATCGTTTGTGGTGCTTTCTTTTTCTTGTGAAAGTAAAGAGTTGAGAAAATTGTGAAGTTTAATAGCTACGTTAGATAATATTCTATATTCCAATTCTCCTTCGTCATGTAACTGTTCAGCATATTTATAGATAAGCTGGTAATTATTCATTTTATACATTTAAATAGATTCCCCGTCCCGCTCGTAGGATTTTACCTTGATTTTCTAACTGTCGCAGCTACTCCTGGTTAATTCGCTTTAATAATGATAATTATTAATCTTTGCCAATAAAACTAAGAAATATCGGCTATCTTTCGAGAGCGGCGGTTTTAGCTTCGGGGTCATCGGCCTGAGCAATATTGCTGGGCTCCTTGCGCTCACCTAGACGATCGCGAAGCTTAGGAGTAGAGTTAGTAACTGCTTCTGTCGGCACGGCAGGAGCAGCTTCAATCGCTTCTAAAACTTGTTGGAGAGCGGCTAGGGCTGGTTCATCTAGAGAAGGTACATCTGTCAAAGAAATCCAACGATTAGTTGCCAAGTCATGTTGAGCAACCATTTTGACTTGCCCCCGATCTACAAGCTGCATAATGCGATTACTCGAATTATAAGTTAGTTTAAATTGTTCGTTTTGATAGAGCTTTTTTGTAGAAGTAGAATTTAAAATTTTAGCCAAAGTTGGGATAGCTTTAGTAACTGCCTGTTGTTGTTTTTCCAGGGGGGTTTTAAGCCGAGGTTTAACTGAATCAGGTAGCCGATAACCTCTGGCTACTCGTCTCCCGTCATCTCGCGCCACTCCCTCAACTCGTCCGACTCGTCTTTCTGTAGCCACAGATTTGTCGGAGTCTCTCCCATTTTTAGACTGGGGGCAAGGTCTTCTAGTTCCATGTGGGGATACTCCCTGGAGTCCGAGGGGTGTTCGGTTTCGGGTTCTCCCATGATTAGCACTCGAAAATCGGGTGATGTCCCCTCGACAGCACAGCCCCTCTCTACCATCTCGTTGACGAGCTGACTGGTACGTTCGGGTGATGCTGGGATACTGGTGTCGCTCCACCATGCGGGAATATCCTGTGAAAACTTTTGGTTGTTGTCCATAATGATTTTTTAAATTATTGATAACTGTTCCCATTCTGCCATTACGGTCAGGAATAAGAATTTTCGTACTGCCTTTAGTGGGCAAAAGAGTATAGCCTTTGACTTCTAATGAAGCTAAAGTATTTTTAATTTGAACGAGATCGGTGTTAGCTACGCTAAAGCTATAGAGAGTATCTTGTCCTTTGGGGTCTTCGATAAAATAGCTCACGCGAGACTGGTTAAATTCTTGACCAATACGGGCTGCGCTATAGGCGATCGTCTCTAAATTATTCACTCCTTTAAATGTGGCAACCAGGGCATTGTTTGCCGAAGCTCCGTTGCCCCATACTCGTAAAGTATCGCTGACGACTGCATAATCGATTTCTTCTGTTACTACCTCAAGCATTTGCTGTTTAGTAGCTACTGCTGCTTCCGTATTAAGGCTATTTTTAGCTTGGTTAAAGTTTTCCTCAACTCCTTCATTAGCAAAGCTAATAAAGCTCATTGCAGTAGTTGTTTTAGTGTTGAGTTGACCTAGATATTGAATAGATTTGGAGATATCATCTTGTCGATTAGTTTCAAGCTCTGCTCCTACAGCTTCAATATAGCCCGAACCTGAGTCTTTCAGTTGATATCCTTGTTGCTTTAGATAGTTCTGCACCAACATATCCGTTCCCTTGGCCGATCCTACGACTATTTTTGCTCCAGAAGCGATCGCTTTATCTAAAAGCGGAATATACTTGGTTTCAAAAGTAGCCTTTAAATCTAGTTGGGATGCCCTCCAAGGTCCATTACCCGATACCATGACGATATCATCCTGAGAATAATTACCAGTATTAGCGCGCTCGCCCCAAGCTTGCCGATATTTCTCAGTAGAAGATTCTTGGTCGGAAAAAGCCGCCAAACCAATATATTGAGAAGCCACATCAGCCATCGCTAAGTCCTTTTTCATGTGGTATGCTACTTTCTCATTAGCTGGTTTAACTAATTTTAGAGGATTATCTGGTTGAGATTGAGATTTCCGCACTACAGACTTAGGTAAAGCAGCTTTAGCTTTATTATTCTGTCCTGGCTTAAGGCTAATAACCTTTTTGCCGTTGACCTGAGATACTTGGGCTACTTTAGATTTAGCCCGCTCGTAGCTTTCGCCCACAGCCCGAATATAGCCCGAATCGCTGCCTACTCCAGACATATAGTCGTTGTCATTATAGTAGCGACAGGTGTTGAGCCAGTTTTTACCGCCGTTGGCATCAATAGCTGCAATTAGTTCTGGATGCTGGGTAAACTTGACCTCTAATAAATCCTTGGTTAGCTGATAAGTTTGCTTTCGAGGAATTGTTGGCGCGAGCGCGCTATAGGCAACTTGAGTACTGGGATAGGTTCGACCTTTAAATTTGATTGGTCGCGATATTTTCTCAGGATTATTTTTATCTTGAGGATTGGCTAAAGCTTCAGCAACCTCATTTCCTGGTTTACCCAAGCTCATCGGTAAAGCAAGTTTAGGGTTGACAAATTCAGGTAGAGGCATAATCACGTCGGGACGCTTCTCTAGTAGTTCGATTGGCGTTCTAACTCCCAAACTTGCTACCACTACAGGTGTAATATTTTCTTTAATTAAATGCTCGACTTCCGTTTGATATAAGCTGTACTTTTTTTCCCCTAATAGAGCCTTTAATTGCTCGGTGGCGCAATCAAATTCGTATTCATCCTCGTAATCTTGAGTAAAATGTTGGTATACCAATTCCTCTTGAGGAATCAAAAATTGTGAAAGTATTGTTTGAGCCCGAACCAGATTGTCTCCTGCTAAAACTTCTACTGCCGAATTTGGCGAGTCGATCTTAGATTCGGGTTCTAAACGAGAATTAAGCCACTGATAATCATAGCGATTTAGTTCCTTGGCTAAAGTGATAGCTTCTATCTGACTCAGAAAGGTACTGTGTTTGACCAATTCAACTAATTTAGCTGAAGCTTTAGCCACATCTGAGGTTTTATCGGGTAAATTGGCATCTAATAAAGGATAATCGAAACCCAGATCGAGCTTGACCTCCTCAAGTTCTCCAGATTGATTAAGCAACAGATCGTCTTTAACTAGATCTAAATCGCTAAAATTATTTTGCAATAAAACCCGATAAGCTAGTTTGGCGGGCAATCCCCCTAAATGCTCGTCAAATACGCGATTGAGCTGAAAATTAGCGGTAAGATCTTGCCAATCAGCAGCATTAATAGCAGTGGTAGGAACAGAATAAACGACAAATCCCTTACGCTGCTCTAAAGCTGTAGAACTATCGTTAACCAGAGTAAAATTGTATTTCTCTAATAAAGATGATAAAAATTCTACCTTAGATGAATCCAAAATCAAATCCAAAGAAGAAATAACGGTTTTTGCTCCATCTCTGTCGCTCCAGGTGCGATCGCCAAAACGAGCAATCGTCTGATAACTTTTAGCTTGGGCTAAAAATTCTTGAGTAGTAGCATTAACCTCTGTAGATAATTTTTCTACTGATGCTGCTGCTAAAAAGCGGTTAACGCCAGCTTCGGGATACTCTACCGATTCAGGATCGATAGTCAAATCCAAGCAGGTAGGCATACTTGTTGCTTTAACTTTAAAAGGCTTTGAGCCAACCATTCGGTGTTGACGTACAAAGTCTGCTGATTTTTTATGGTTGCGATTAAATTCCCCAAGGGAAATACGTTTACCATTGCGATGAAGATATCCTGTTAATTTGGCAGGATTTTCCTTATAACCAAGGCTAACGTCGAATTCTTCTTCTCTAAACTGCCGTTGCTTAAAATCTGGATGAGCAAAACGACTAATTTCTACTAATTCTAAAGTAACTTTAGAATTGGCAGTTGTAGCATAGATGCGACTAGCATTATCGAGTCCTTCTCTAGTCAGGGTTAATTTAAAATTCTGCCCCCGTTCTAGTAAACCTTGAGACTTGAGAAATTTGACGCTGCGATCGCTCAAACGTCCTAAAGATTTATTATTAAGCATTAACAAGGGGGTATAGTTGGGTTTTCCCTTATCAATAGACATTAAAATCTCTCGGTCAAAAAAAACTTCTCCCGCTGAGTCTGATTTATTCATCCCCCCCAAGGTAAAACTCTTCCCGTTGGGCAAAGTAAATGTTCCTTGGGCTGGGGGTGCAAAATTAATTGTTGCTTGGGCTTTAGTTTCTAGTGGCAGATGAAAATTTTCTTTAGTAATTTTGCCAATCCTAGTACGGGTATCCCCATCGATTAAATAGCAAGCTTCATGACTGGGGTTGGGGTCTTTTTCATCAGCAGCAAACACTACCTGCTGTACCGAACCATTGACTATCTGCTCGACTCCAGCTTGGTCGATATCGTTTAAGCGAATCTGAGTTAAATGAAGCTGCTCTAATCTTTGGGCAAGTTCTGACCCAAAGGCTTTGAACATAAAGGCGAAATTATTAGATTGTTTGTAGGTATCAGACAGCAAATTATAGGTAATCGCAGCATAACGCTCGCGTTGCCCGTCGGGAATTTCAGCCAAAAACTCCGTCACCAAAGTATCAGCATCTTTGGTATATTTTTCAGCCAAAAACTCTCCACGGGAAGTAATAAAATC
>JASJDX010000499.1 GCA_030064975.1 Pleurocapsa sp. MO_192.B19 | reverse complement strand
ATTGCTACGGTCATAGAAACCGCAGCCCAATTAGCCTTTGACGAGTGGACAGAAGGTTCTTTAGTTCTATGCGATCGTCATTTTCAACAGGGTTTTGAGTTGACAGATATTGTAGATTAGATAATAGCCTAAGACTTGATTGGTTTATACTACAACCTGTTTAACCTGAACTCAGGTTACTGAGGATACAGGTATAAAACTATCGAGTATTAACAATAAATCATGCAGTATATATCTTCATGTGAAATCCAATATAGCACATTCGTCAACAGTATCGATTGATGTCGAAACGCCATCTCTTGCTTCTGGCTTTGTTCTTAACTCTACTTCATCAGACACAATTTCCGATTGACTTTCCCCTTCATCAGGACAGAAATGCACTTGGTGAGGTTTACCGTGGACAGATGCTTCAATCTCTTCTACCTTTTCTGGATATTGCATATAAAAAGCGATTGCTTTTTCTACTAGAGAAGACATTGATTCTACATCTATAGCAGCTTTTATTTTCAGTTTTCGATGAAGTTCTGGAGGTATATATAAGGTTATTTTTTGTTTATTGATTGATGTAACCTTATGCACATCTTCATTTTGAACTATATGCACATTTTCATTTTGAACTAATTGTTGCTCTGCAATACTACGCTTTTGAAGAGCATGTGGATCTTTCGGCTTGATTTCCAAGGCTCTATCATAGCTGTTGATCGCCTTTTCATAGTAGCCTAAGTCAAATAAGGCATTGCCTCGATTGTACCAAACAGCATAGTCTTCAGATTCAATTTCCAAGGCTCTATCATAGCTGTTGATCGCCTCTTCATAAAAATCTATTTCATAAAATGCAAAGCCTCGCTTATACCAGGCTTTTTTGTAGTCAGGCTTTACTTTCAGCGCTGCATCAAAGCTGGATATCGCTTCCTCATAACGACCTACACTACTCAGTGCCATCCCACGATAGTACAAGTTTTTATAGTCATTTGGTGAAATTTGGAAGACTTTATCATCTTTTAAGAAGGTAAGAAGTCGAAGAGTGTGATTGTCAGAAGTTTTATTTTTATCTAGATTACTCAAGCCAAAATTAAGTGCTTGCTCAACAATTTCTGACAAAGACTTTGAGCCAGCAACAGCTCTCAATTGAAGTTGGCTATGTATTTCTGGTGAAATATTAAATCTAAGAGTAACTTTTTTTATGTTATTTGCACTCATCTTTTATCTCCTGATGAGTCAAGTAGAGGGAGACAGATTCTTCAGCAATTGCTGATATAGTCTTTGAATTCAAATCGGCTCGACTCTCTAGCTTCTTGTATTTCTCTAATCCTATATCTATTGTAACGCTTACCTTGTGTTGATCAAAGTCAAAAATTCCTGAACGCCAGTCAAAAAAGTCCGGAGCGCGGCGAATAAAATACTTAAGACCATATAAACGTAAGAGAAATACAAAGCAAATATTAAAATTATCTCTAAATCTTTCTCTCTGTAGATTTAAATGTCCTAAAATTCTTGGTACAGAGTCTTCTTTATAAAAATTTCCCTCACCACCACGACCTGGTTTAATGTATTCATTAAAAGATTTTTCAATTCCAGTAATAAAGAGAATATTGAGTTTATCTCGATTGGGCAGATTATCAACTAGATCATATAAATTATCAATTGAATTTTTCAAACGCAGAATGTCAATTTCTTTTTGTGGAATATCCTCTCGAATGCTTCTAATCAATTGATCACCCCTAGCAGGGGAACAGCGGACAAATAATAATCCAAACTTATCAGTCCACATGAGAGAACGCACCAGGGATTGATATTCTTCTTTTGGATTTGATACTAAATCCTTATTCCAGTCGATAGAAGCCTGAATCATGATGTTTGATTAAGAGCCTCCTGAAACTCTTGAATGCCTTTGATGAGGGGGTGAATGTCACACCAGCGCTTCATTTCTCCCGCCTCATCAAAATAACGGTATTCTAACAAGCAGCGACTAAACAACAAGCTGCGATATTGATCGTCATTTTCTAGCCGTTTGGAACGAAATGCTTTTGCCAAGATCAACCATTGATTATTCTCAACCGTTCTTCGATATACATCTCGGGCTTCCGTAATTGATCTTTGTACTGCTTTGGCAGGAATGGGTAAACTATCTGTGCGCTTAATTGCTCCTCGAATCAATAACATTAGCTCTCTCACATGACCCCCACTCATTAAGCATAGTCCCTCTAATGCTTCACGCCCCTCAAATATATCTGTTTCAAGAGCATAGCCAGTGGTGACTAGACTCACCAGTAATATCAACAACATAATTATATTGTGTATATTGTGGCATTACACCCATGGATAGAATTCGATCTTATTGTATTTAATAAAAATCTGGTAACAGATGCGATCGCATTATACAGCTCATAAAGATATTGTCTGATTAAGAGAACGCAGCAAAGCCTCATAATTATTTACCATGTTGTCGATCAATTATGGCGATCGCATACATATATAGTCATTCTAATTAACTTCCGTACGATTGATGCAAAGAGGCAGAAGGCAGAAGTTACTAATGCTTATCCCAGTAGCTAATATTATTTCCTATGGTTTCTATTTGGAATGACTATAAATCGCGTCCATCGCTCAGGGCAGGATATTGCCACGGGAGTTGAAACCGCAGCCCAGTTAGCCTTTGATATCAAGTACGGATAATCAATTAAAATAGAATAGCGTTCATTCAAACGAGGTAATGTGTCGCAACAAGAGAGTGTTGCTAGTGTTAGACCAAGCAGGTTGGCATATCTCTCACCAATTAAAATTACCAGAAGGATTAGACCTATTTTTTCTGCCTGCTCATTCTCCTGAGCTGCAACCAGCAGAGCGTTTATGGCCATTGACCAACGAAGTTGTCGCCAATCATACTCCGCGATCAGCTTTGCTGGTGCGCTCCGCGCAATCGCTAAGTGAGCTAGAAGAGTTACTGGTGGTTCGGTGTCAAAAATTATTAAAACAACAAGATTTGGTTAGAGGATTAACTTGCTATCATTGGTGGCCGATGACTAGAGCAGTTTAATTCAACTGTTCATCCGTACTTGATATGACGAGTGGACAGAAGGTTCTTTGATCCTCACTGATCGTCATTTTCAACAAGGTTTTGAGCTAACAGATATTCTGGAGCAGATTAATGAGATTACCATCGAAAAAAAATTAGCGATCGCGCCCTTTATGCAACGTACATTTGGCAGGTTACTGCTTGAGAAAAATATAGCGAATCTTCTTTGACTCTAACTCATCCCAAACGACTGAAGCACGTTGGTTTTAGCTTCAATCTCTATAATCAAAAACCGAAGTGATATTAAGTAGTATATTCTGCATTAATCTCCACATACTTATAAGTCAAGTCGCAACCCCAGGCGGTGCTTTTTCCCGAACCTACGCCAATGCCAACAGAAATTAATACCGTGTCTTCTTTTAAATATTCTCCTGCTGCTGCTTGCTTAAGATAGTTGCTGGCTGCATCGCGGTCAAAGTTTTGGGGTTGTCCATTCCTCATCAAAACCATGTCCCCCAGCTTGATATTCAATTCATCCTGATGAAATTTAACCCCTGCTCTACCTGCTGCTGCGGCAATTCTGCCCCAGTTAGGATCTCGACCAAAAACGGCAGATTTAACCAAAGATGAGCCAACAATAGTTTTAGCCACTTGAGAAGCAGCCTTGTCATCGGGTGCGCCTAATACCTGTACTTCAATTAAACAAGTTGCCCCTTCACCATCACGAGCGATCGCTTTTGCTAAATGTTGACAGACTGCGGTGAGCATCGCTTCTAACTTTTGGGCATTTTGACTTTGAGCCGTAATAGCGGTAGTACGAGACTGTCCATTAGCTAGAGCAATCACACAATCGTTGGTGCTGGTATCTCCATCGACGGTAATCTGATTAAAACTTTTATCCACTGCTCGTTTGAGCATCTCTTGCCACAGGTTAGTAGCTACGGCAGCATCACAGGTAATAAATCCCAGCATAGTTGCCATATTAGGGGCAATCATTCCTGAACCTTTGGCAATTCCTCCAATTCGCACAGGACGACCTTCAATAGTGGTTTCCAGGGAAATTTCCTTTGGTACTAAATCAGTAGTAGTAATAGCTTGGGCTGCATCTGCTCCCCCATTCTCAGTAGCTGCCCTTACAAGCGGTGTAATTTTCTGACGCAACGCATCCATTTTAATTCTCTGCCCAATTACCCCAGTAGAAGCAAGAAGAACAGCATCAGAGGAAATGTTTAATTCTTGACTCAAAAGCTTGGCAGTTTCTAGGGCATCTTGCCAACCAAGTTCACCTGTAGCTGCATTGGCTTGTCCTGCATTACACAAAATTGCTCTAGCACTGGCTTTAGTTTGGAGACATTGACGACAGTAATCAACACAGGCTGCCCGCACTTGAGAAGTAGTAAATACCCCTGCAGCGATCGCCTCTGTGTTTGATAAAATCAACGCGAGGTCTTTTGAGCCAGTAGATTTTAATCCTGCGGCAATTCCTGCTGCAGTAAATCCTTTTGGTGCAGTTACTCCACCACTAACTACCTGCCAGTCTACCATTTGTATCAAATTATTTAAGATTTGGTTTAAAGCTGATTATAGCAATACTAACAGCCTGTAGTTTAAGTAGTTTTAAGCATTGACTTTACCTGACTGTGGTAAATTAGCATCAAGTATTAATAAATCTTTGTCGGTTTTAATGAGGATCAGTCATTAAACGCAAGGGGGAAAGTTCAGTGAAAATCTGACACTGTCCCGCAGCTGTAAAGAGTCTGCTTGATGCAATCTCTGTAGTCAGAATGCCCGCCGATAATAAAAATATCAATTTGATCCTGTCTGCGAGGTACAGATAATGTTAGTTCCACTCCACACCAATCATTGCTTATTTCCTCTACAAATCTCTAGTTTTCTTAAGCATCTATTACTAGTAATAGATAAAAATAATTATTTAAGTTAAAAACCATTGATTTTTTTATTGAATAATCTCGCGGTACTAATTGAACTAAAATGCTATCCGCTTGTAAATAACTAATTAGCTTACTGGTATTTTTATTTTGTCTATCAAATGATGAAGTACCCAGGTTGGCAATCAGTTTTTGTCTGGTTTATCTCAAAATTTTGGCTATCTTATCTATTATGAACAAAAATAAAGCGATCGCGAAGCCTACTTCTAAGGTAATCGCTTTTGGTTTCGTTTCCAGTGTCCTATTAAGCATTAGCTTGCTAATCAATATATCCCCCGCCCTAGCTCATCATCCTAGCGGAGGCAAAATTCCCAGCACTTTTAGCGCAGGATTTCTTTCTGGTTTAGGTCATCCTGTAATTGGTATTGACCATCTAGTATTTGTGATTGCCATTGGCTTATTAGCAGCCTTAAGCAAAAAATTAGGCATGATCATTCCTGTAGTATTTGCGATCGCCACTGCGCTCGGCACAGGAATACATTTACAGAGTATTGATTTACCCCTACCAGAATTAGTTATTTCTGCTTCAGTACTAGTAATGGGTATCTTTTTAGCTAAAGAAAATAAAACTAACTTAGCTTTATTAACTGTGATTGGAGCGATCGCAGGTATTTTTCATGGTTATGCTTACGGAGAGTCGATTGTAGGAGCAGAAATGACTGCTTTGGGAGCATATCTATTAGGCTTTTGTGCCATTCAGTTAGGTATCAGTGCGATCGCTTTTTACGTGGGTAGACTAATTCTCAATAAATCTACTAATCTCTCTCATCTTCCTCTTCGGTTTGCTGGATTTATCATCTGTGGTATTGGTTTTGCTTTTATCTCCAGCGCAATTTTAGGTTAATAACTCAAGTCCAATCAAACACTACAAAATGCACAAAATACCCGTTACCGTAATTTCAGGATTTCTGGGCGCAGGAAAAACTACCCTGGTGCGTCATCTACTCCAAAATAATCAAGGCAGACGTATTGCCGTCTTAGTAAATGAATTTGGCGAAGTAGGCATTGATGGTGATTTATTACGCTATTGTCAAATCTGCGATGAAGAAGAAAACCCTGATAGCAATATAGTTGAGTTGACCAACGGCTGTTTGTGTTGCACTGTACAGGAAGAATTTTATCCCACCATGCAGGAGTTACTTAAACGTCGGGATAAAATTGACTGTCTGTTGATTGAAACTTCGGGGTTAGCACTTCCTAAGCCTTTAATTCAAGCTTTTCGTTGGCCAGCAATTCGTAATAGTGCCACTGTAGATGGAGTAGTGACTGTGGTTGACTGTTATGCTCTAGCAGAAGGTAACCTAGTAGGAGATCTTGATGCCCTAGAATCACAGCGACAGGCAGATCCCAACTTAGAACACGAAACCCCTATCGAGGAGTTATTTGAAGATCAGTTAGCCTGTGCCGATATGGTATTGTTGACTAAAACCGATTTAGTCGCGCCACAGATACTAAATAAAATCAAAACCTGGCTTAAAAATGAACTACAGCCTGGAGTCAAAATAGTCACAACCAGCCAAGGAAAAATTGACCCCAATCTATTATTAGGTTTCAATGCAGCGGTAGAAGATCATTTAGATAGTCGTCATTCCCATCACGATCATGAAGCAGAACATGAACACGACGACGATATAAACTCAATTGAACTTACTTTAGAGCAAGCTTTTGACCCCCAAACTTTAACTGAACAACTAAAACAACTGCTCAAAGAACAAGAAATCTATCGCGTTAAAGGCTTTATTAATGTGCCAAACAAACCCATGCGTTTAGTATTACAAGGAGTGGGCAATCGTTTTGATACATTTTACGATCGCCTTTGGACAGCAGATGAACCCAGACAAACTCGTTTAGTGTTGATTGGGCGCAATCTAGACCGCGGCATAATAGAACAGGTGATTTTAAATTGAATATTCCCGTACGGGCGAACGGCCGTTCGCCCGTACCTTACTTGCTATATGCGTTGGCGATCGCTTGTCCGTAGGACTCAGCGGTATCCGCTCTGAGACTTGCTATTTAACAAAGTAAAGGCTTTAAGTATAAGCTTTAAAAAACTTCTAACTTCGGCAGTAGTGTTCAGTTAAAAATTTGTCAAGGTGTATAGTCCTTACTAAGTAAATTCAGTTACAATTTAGGTGGACATGAATACTTTTTGTATTCTATCGTAGCTCATACTATCTCGAAAACTATTATGAAGAGAAGATCTTTAGCTGGAATACTTGCTGGATTGAGCGTTGTTATAGGCAGCGCGATCGCCAATCCAGCAACAGCACAAACCAAAAACAGTAATACCTACTATTGCGCCCAACTCAATGGTGGTTGGAATACTTTTGTTAATACTCCAAGGGGAAGCGTTAACCTAATTAACTGGGAAAATGAATT
>JASJDX010000498.1 GCA_030064975.1 Pleurocapsa sp. MO_192.B19 | reverse complement strand
TTAGGACTTTTCCGCCCCTTGAACTAACTTTTTTCGTCCCTTAATTTCTCTGTAACCTTCTTTAGCTCAACGTTTGAAACTTTTTGAGCAAAGTCTACTTATTACTTCACAATCGGTGATTCCAAAGCTAGCCGAAGGCATCTTTCAAGTCGATGATAACTTCAATCTGTTGCACCCAAAGTTTTGAGAGTAATTTTTTGGGCTGGAGTCAAACCTTTGGCACTAGCAATATTCATTCCTTCATACAGTCTGGCTACCTGCAACACTCTTAAACATTTTCCCTGGTTAACATCCCACAGCCTGACGGTTTGATCCTGTGAACCGCTAGCTAAAATTTTGCCATGGGGATGAAAAGCAACAGCAGAGACTAAATGTTGGTGTCCTGAGCAGATATGTAGGCATTCTTCTGTGATCAGATTCCATAACCTAATAGTTCCATCGTGAGAAGCACTAGCTATAGTTTGACCGTCAGGACTAATTCTGACAGAAAAAACCCAATTGTTGTGTCCAGTCAGAGTTTTGAGTGATTTACCTTGTTGGATATCCCAAAGAATAATCGTTTGATCTGTACTTCCACTGGCTAATAAATGGCGATCGCGAGGACTAAAAGCTAGGGATGTAATTCGATTGCTATGTCCAGTTAAAGTTTGACCGCATTCTCCTGTAACAACATTCCATAATCTAATTTTTTGGTCAGTACCGCTACTAGCTATAGTTTGACTGTCGGGACTAAAGGCTACTGACCAAACTTGATCGCTATGTCCAGTTAAAGTTTGCTGACAATTACCAGCAGGATAATCCCAAAGTTTGACTGTTTTATCTGCACCACCGCTAGCTAATATTTTACCGTTAGGACTAAAGGCTACTGAGTAGATCCAGTCTTCATGTCCTGCCAAAATCTGACTGCATTTACCAGTGTGCAGATTCCATAATCTGATTGTATTGTCACGACTAGCACTAGCTAGGGTTTTACCATCGGGATGAAAAGCAACTGCACAAACTAAATCTTGATGACCTGATAGTACTTGAATACAATTATTTTTTTTCCAGTTCCAGATTCTGACTGTACAATCATTACTACCGCTGGCAACCAAGTTCCCCTCAGGACTAAAAGCCACGGGAAAAACCCAATCGCTGTTACCCTGCCAAGTTTTTAAACACCTCCCGTTAACACAGTCCCAAATTCTGACCGTCTGATCCAAACTGACACAGACTACGGTTTTACCTTGAGGACTAAAAGCTAGGGAAAAAATTTGATTGGCGTGTCCATAAATTGTTTTAATACAAGTATGGGTATGATAGTGCCACAATCTTACAGTGCGATCGCAACTACCACTAGCTAGGGTTATGCCATCAGGACTGAACGCTACCGCCGAGACATCACCACTATGGAGGTCATAAGTATCCAGACATTTACCAAAGGTCGTAACGTTTACGCTACTGACTGACCATAATTTTATAGTGCGATCGCCGCTACCACTAGCAAGGATTGAGCCATCGGGACTAAACGCTACCGATCTAATCCAGCCATGATGTCCCTCCAAAGTTTGCAGACATTTTTCGGTTTTAACATCCCAGATTCTCACTGTACAGTCATCACTACCACTAGCAAGAGTTTGGCCATCGGGACTAAACGCTACTGACCGAATTGAGTTGGTATGTCCTTGGTAAATGCCAATACATTTTGCTGCCAAAGTATCCCAGATTCTGATAATATTGTCACCGCTGGCACTAGCTATAATTAGACCATTAGGGGAATATGCCACAGAAAAGATTTCGCTTTCATGTCCTCGGCAAGTTTTAATACAAGTACCATCACTAACTTGCCAAAATTTTACAGTGCGATCGCCACTGCCACTAATAAGGGTTTGACCGTCAGGACTAAAGGCTACCGACCTTACCCAATTATTATGCCCTTTACAGATAACTAAAAGTTTACCTGTAGTTGTTTGCCAGAGACGAATCTGACAATCTGTATCGCAGGTAGCGATCGTTTTACCATCAGGACTAAAAGCAGCACCTAAGACATTGCCCAAGGTTGCGGTAAAAGTAGATTTAGATAAGTCTGCATCAGCAAAGTTGACGTTGTGTAGTTTTATTCCCTGAAATTTGGCTTGCCATACTGCTAATCCTGAAAAGTCATAATTACTTAGATCGACTTTCAGCAGATTTAAAATATTAATGATATTGCCACTTAAATAGCCAATTTTTTGTTTTTCATCACCAAAATTGCGTAGACATTCAATAATTATATTTAAATGTTTGATTATATTTTTAGAACCAGAAAACAAGTTTACTAATTTGGTAATTAGAGGTTGCAAAATTTGGGCTTCTTGGGATTTTACTAAATAATCTTTTGTCTGATATTTAACTATAGCAACTTGATTAAATATATTTATTTCTTGGGTTTTTACTTCTTCTACGATCCGATTAATCAATTCACTAGTTACATATTCCATAACTACTGTTTGTTGATTAAACATATTAGCGTTTTTCTCAATTAGCGAACGTTTTTTTAAAGATGCTAAAGCTGGTAATAATTTTTGCGGTGAAACTTTAAATACTAGATCTTGTTGTAAATCTTGAAGAGAAATTGGTTCGCGATTAACTGCCAGCCAATACATAATTTGTTGTTGCAAGCAAGTCAAACGACTAAATTGCTGTTGTAGAAGATTGTTAATATCATCAAAGACAAAAGAATCTTTGAGTAAAACGGCGATAAAATCAGCAAGATTACCAGCAAAAAAGTCTTGAATAGTCACTGCCACGACTTCTAAAGCTAAAGGATTACCACCATAGTAATTGACTAATGTTTTAAATTCTTTTGCTGAACCTAAAACAGAAGGTTGAGAACGTAAAATTTCTTGACCATCATTGGTGGATAAGCCTTTAAGTTGTAAGCATCTAACTGGTGAACTATTACCCTCTAGTGGTTCTAATTCGGCTATTTTTTCGCGAGAAGTTAAAATCAAACAGCTTTGATGCTGGGTTTCGGCGATCGCTTTAAATAATTGACTATAATTATATTTATCTGAAATTAAGGAATTTTGGGGGGGAATAGCTAAATTATCAGGATTATTATTGATAATAGATTCAGCATTATCTAGGATTAATAAGCAGCGTGAATTTTGTAAATATTTAAGTAATAAAGATATTTTTAAAGCTAAAGAAACAGGTAAAGTATTATTATTTTGCTGGCTTAAGAACTGAATTAAATCTCCTAATAATGTTTCCAGAGGAGGTGCATTACGCAAACTACGCCAAATAATAAATTCAAACTTATTTGTCATCAGTTGAGCCGCTTTAATCGCCAGAGCAGTTTTACCAATTCCTCCCATACCTAATAAAGTGATTAAACGACACTTTTCTTTGATTATCCATTGGTTAATTAAATCTAATTCTTTAGTTCTACCAAAGAAAACCGAAACATCTATTTGTTCTCCCCAGTCTTGATAATTATTTCTCCCTACAATTTCTTGCCACTCAAGCCCAAGAATTTGGCAATAGGCTTTAAAAGCATCGACATTAATTGCATATTTACCCGCTAAAAAACGTTTCCAAGTTCCTTCAGAAATACCGTCAGCTAAATAGCCTTCTTGTTGCCAAGATACACCTAAAATACTACTAGCAGCTTCTAACCAGCGAAAATCATCAATTGTCCATCCCTTAGATTTTCTTGCCTGTTTAATTTTGAGCTGACCATAATCAGAAGCTTTTAATGCAACCATAGATACTCCTTTAATTATTAGAAATTGAATTTCTAGCTATTTCTCAATATAAAATTAAACGCTGATTTAAAGCGAAATATAAGCGAAATATATATTAGGTTTTTTAATCTCAATGTTTGAGGAATTTAAAAGCGCGATTAGGCGACCCCTAGCCTACGGATCGCATAATTGCGATAACCAAGCCAACAGCTTGATTAATCTTCACGTGGCTCAAACTGTTGGTTTCAGGTTTTTGCAAGCCTCATGTAGTTAAAGCTAATCGCTATTCGATCGTGATAGTTGTCAATACGTACTCATAACGACTATGATTTAGTTAAGGATCGAACATCAATTTAGACTTTTTTATTGACAGACAAGTATTTCCCGCAGAAATAATCTATTGAGGAATAAACAAATGAGTAGATTACAAGGCAAATATATATTAATAACTGGGGCTTCTCAAGGATTAGGCAGACAGTTAGCATTAGACTATGCTCGTTAGGGTGCAGCAGGGATTGCCATTGTAGCCAGAGGAGAAAAAGCGTTAACAGAAGTAAGCGATCGCATTATTCAAACTACTGCTCAAAATAACGTAGTGTTGGCAGTTGCGTGAAAGGAGCGTTGCTCTGGTGTAAAAACCGCAACACATCTTCATCATAATTGCTCAACCTTCTCAGGAGATTATGTCCCTTGCGACGTTTGATTTTTCCTCGGTTGTTTTTTCTTTCTAAGGGAGGTAGAGATTGGTGATACTCTAGCCCCCTTTGGACAATGACATGATAGATTTTGAGCAGCCTTTCTCTGAGTGCCTGAGGAATCATTGCTGATTGATAGCGATGTCGATATTTGTTGGCTAATAACAAGAATTTTTCCATTGCCTTTGCCCAAGATTCCCCTTCGATCTCGATCAACGCTTTCAATTCTCGCCAATGATGGGCGTTGCAGAGACTATGTTGGACTTGGGGTAATTGATAGTAAGGTTTGTAATGGTCATGGCTGACTATTCCTTTGATTTGGCTTAAAGGCTCTAGGTCTTTTCTGGTTCTTGATACCCGATACCAAGTCATGGTTTTGGTCGCTACTACATGTAACCAGCTTGTTTTGCCTTCGATTCTTAATCCTGTTTCATCCAGATGCTTACTTGCCGCTTCCTGGGTCTGAATTTTAATCTCTTCGATTACTGGACTGATTTTTTCGGCTAAGATTTTACTGATATTTCCCACCGTTGCTTTACTCAACCTACATCCCCAGAGGTCTTGGAAAATCTCTGCTACTCTTGCTTCTGGGATAAAGTGTTGTTGCTGTAAGTATCCTGCTATGGTTTTTATTCTGGCACCATATTGTACTGGGGCTGTTACTGTTTCTGGGAATTTACCTTGGATTTTTGCTTGGCAGTGGGGACATTCTTTGACCCCTACTTGATGTTCTGTTACTTCTATTTTGGGTTCTGGTATCTCGAATACTTGTCTTTTGATTACTTCTCCCACTTCCTCCTTTGTCATGTCCCATCCACATCTGTGGCAACTGCTTGGGGTTTGATGATTGATTATTTTATCTGGCTCGATTTTTGCTTCTAATGTGTATCCTTGATGTCCTTTTTGTCCGCCACTTTTTTTGCCACTTTTCTTTCTTAAGCTTTTGCTTCGTTTTTCTTTTTTTAATCCATCTGAGGATGGCGGTTTAGAGCTATTTTTACTGTTCAATCCCAAGCTCCTCTCTAACTCCCCTATTCTCTCTCGGAGTTCTTGGTTCTCTTTCTCTAGGCTGGCTATTTTTTGAGCTTGTTCTTCAAATGTCATGGTTTTGACTTTATCATTTTTTGCCTACCATGTTTTTTCTTTTTTTCCTATACCTGGGCTGTTACCTCAATAGTTGTGTTAGCCAAGTTTCAATTGAGTCTGACAGACGAAATAACAGTGTACTTTGCTCCTTCAGAGGTCAGCTGTGAGTGGACGAGAGCGACCGATGTTATCGGTTCAACTAGTTGAACTGGGGCGGTCAAGATCGTTTCCTTCTGCCAGCGGCGCGCTCGTGCCACAGTAATGTGAGGATTAAATGAGCGTCGCTCGGCAACTATTCCCAAGTCGCTGAAGCCTCGATTGAAAAATTGAAAAATATAGTGAAGTTCTGGCGAGCGCTCAATTTCCGCAGCGACAACTCTTGGCTGGCGACGAGAAGGAAAGAGCCTAAATTGATTTATTTGGAGTGACGCTGGGGGCAAATTACCTCTTGCTTTGAGAAAAGCTGTGGTAAAGTCACTAAGCCGAGCTTCATCGACATTGCCGATAAATTTGACCGTGAGGTGTAATACTTCAGGTGCTAGCAGCCGCACTTCAGTTTGAAGCTTTTTAGACAAGTTTTTTGCCTCTTGGTTAAGTTGTTCTTGAGTAGATTGGCTCGGAAAAATCCCCACAAAAAGACGTAATAGGTCGCTCATATCGAGTTAGTTAGTTATTTTTAGGACTTACGCATTGACAGAATAATGAGATAATGCATTGCAAGGTCAAAGTCGTCAAAAAACAGGGATTAGAACCATCAGAGAAATTAGTAAACCCTCGCTTCTCACAGTGCCAACTCGAACATTACACTCTATTTTTGTTGTCAGAACCCAAACAGATGGGATGTAGTAGGTTAGCAGAAATATTGGATAATGTCTCACACGATAGCGTGAACCGATTTTTATTGAGGGAAAGATATGACCCCAAAGATTTGTTCGATATTGCTAAAAGCATAATTAATCTCCAAGGAGGGATTTTAAGCGTTGACGATACAGTAATAGAAAAGCATTACGGCAATCCCAAATGTGCCGAACTAATTGGCTACTTCTGGTCTGGTAAATATCATAAAACTATCAAAGGATTAAATTTAATACAATACCTTCGCCAAAAAAAGACCAGAGAACGTACCCCCTGTCAAGAGGTTTTTAGAAGGAGCAGCAATTCTCATTTTAAGATTTCATGACATTAAAACCATGCCCCGAATCTTTGCAAGCAGGAAAATTGGGTAATAGTTCTCTATGCTAACTAGAGAACTAAAAAAACTCATTAAGGAAGGGGCAATTAGATTAAAGTAAAAGGCATTAACCTTAGCTTGGGTGGCAACATGAGTCTAGCAATAGGGATGCCTGAATTACTATCGATGCTGACCGACGAGTTAGATGACCTACCCGATGAACGAAAAGCGGGTAATAATACCAAATACACGGTGGAAGAAGCCATCAAGAGCGCTTTTTCGGTCTTTTTTATGCAATCGAGGTCTTTTTTAGATCATCAACGCTTGATGAAAAGTCACAAAGGTAGAGATAATGCGGCTAGTCTGTTTGGCATCGAGAACATACCCTGTGATAATCAGATTCCCATCCTGCTCGACCCGGTGCCAGCTTCAACCGTGTTCGGAGTCTTTCATTCCGTCTATGACGGTTGGTCAAAGACGGGAAATCTCAAACCCTATCAGTGCTTTGCTGGAGAATTGTTGCTGACTCTCGATGGCACTGAATATTTCTCTTCCAAGAAGATTCACCAACGCCCTTCGGGCTGAAGTCAGAAGTCAGGATTCAGAAGTCAGAAATAAATAGCCCGAAGTTGGTCTGAAGCCTTGCCCTTAAGGGCGAAAAGAAACAAAACACAATTCAATATTTGAATCC
>JASJDX010000044.1 GCA_030064975.1 Pleurocapsa sp. MO_192.B19 | reverse complement strand
TGCTCTTGAAACACCATATTAAACAACTTGGTACAAATAAAATCAACTAGTCTAGTAGACATGGGCGTAAGTAAAGACACCATTTAATTTACTTGAAACCCTTACTATATCTTACTTGCTGTCTTGGTGCGCGTACATGCGGCACAGAGCCGAATGGCTCAAATCGCATCTTGCGATGCTTGCAAGCTTTGCTTGCTGTGCCTTTGTCTTGCGCCTTACGTCGGCGCGGGGTCGCACCGCTTCCCCAATTTAACGCTGTAAAAACATATTTTTTTTGAGTTAGTGCTGTGACAATATCCATAGTTGGTCTAATTTTAACTACCAAAGCACTAATTTAAGATTTTTTATCTAAAAACAAATATTTGGAGCAAAAATTATGATCGCAGAATCTAAAAGACTACAAGAAAGCAGAGAACGCAAAGCTTATTGGACTCGTTGGGGTCCTTATGTTAGCGAACGACAGTGGGGAACAGTTAGAGAAGATTACAGCGAATCTGGTTCGGCTTGGGATTATTTTTCCCATCAAGATTCTTTATCTCGTGCCTACCGTTGGGGAGAAGATGGCATTGCAGGTATCTGTGACAATCATCAGCGTCTTTGTTTTGCTTTGGCTTTTTGGAATCAAGCCGATCCGATTATAAAGGAAAAGATGTTTGGGTTGACTGGTTCTCAAGGCAATCACGGCGAGGATGTCAAAGAGTATTACTTTTACCTTGATAATACTCCTACTCATTCTTACATGAAGTATTTGTATAAGTATCCCCAGAATGAATATCCTTATGCAGATTTGGTTGAAGAGAATCAAAGACGAGGTTTTGAAGATCTTGAATACGAATTATTAGACACGGGAATTTTTGACGAAGATCAGTATTTTGATATTTTTATTGAATATGCTAAAAATACCGACGAAGATATTTTAATTAAAGTTACGGCACATAATCGAGGTAGTGAAGAGAAACCATTGCATATATTACCTACTGCTTGGTTTCGCAATACTTGGTCTTGGTTCGAGGATGCAGATAAACCACAGTTAAAAGTATATTCCGAGAAAGACGACTACAGCATTATTGAAGCCAATCATCCCAGTTTGGGAGAAAGATGGCTGTACTGTAATAATGCCGACAGGCTGCTGTTTAGCGAAAACGAAACAAATACGAAATTACTCTTCGGACAACCAAACGCCTCACCCTACGTTAAAGATGGCATTAATCATTATGTTGTTAATGGGAATAAGGATGCAGTAAACCCGAACAACATCGGAACTAAATTTTCCGCACATTACAAGCTATCTATTCCTCCAGGAGAAAGTCACAGTATCAAACTAAGGCTGTGTAATTCTGATTCATTATCGAATCCTTTTCAAGACTTTGACAACATCTTCAAGCAAAGACAACAAGAAGCAGATGAATTCTATCACTGGATTAATCCTCATCAAATGTCAGAAGACCAACGCCGAGTACAGCGACAGGCTTTTGCAGGGATGTTATGGACAAAACAGTTTTATTACTATGTAGTTGAAGACTGGTTACAAGGCGATCCTGATAGTTTTCCTCCCCCAGAATCTCGTAAAAATGGCAGAAACTCGGAATGGAAGCACTTATTTAACGATGATATTATCTCCATGCCCGATAAGTGGGAATATCCTTGGTATGCTGCCTGGGACTTGGCTTTTCATTTAATTCCTTTAGCTATCATCGACCCCGACTATGCCAAACTTCAGCTTTCTCGCCTTACTCGCGAATGGTATATGCACCCTAATGGACAAATACCTGCCTATGAATGGGCATTTAGCGATGTTAATCCCCCTGTACAGGCATGGGCAGCTTGGCAAATTTATACTTTAGAAGAGAAGTTTTGGGGACGCAAAGATACGGAATTTTTAGAGCGTATTTTTCAAAAGCTACTGCTGAACTTTACCTGGTGGGTTAACCGCGAAGATGCCGAAGGGAATAATGTTTTTGAAGGCGGGTTTTTGGGTTTAGATAATATTGGCGTATTCGATCGCTCTTCAGAACTACCTACAGGGGGACATTTAGAACAGGCAGATGCTACTTCTTGGATGGGTATGTATAGCTTGGGGATGCTCCATATTGCCTTAGAATTAGCGCAAGATCGCCCGCCCTATGAGGATGTTGCTAGTAAGTTTTTTGAACATTTCCTTTATATTGCCGATGCTATGAATAGTATTGGTGATGGTTTCTCCCTCTGGGACGATCGCGATGGTTTTTATTATGATGCAATTAATTTCCCCGACGGAGGTAGATCGCTATTGAAAGTGCGATCGCTTGTGGGTTTAATTCCTTTGTTAGGAGTAAATGTTCTTCAACCTGAAACTATTAAAAAATTACCAGGATTTAAAAAACGCTTAGAGTGGTTTATCAATAACCGTCCCGATCTTAAAAAGAATGTTGCCTGTATGGTGACCGAAGGTATGAATGCCAAAAGATTATTAGCTTTATGTTATGCCACTAAAAGAAATGATGGCAAACCGAACAAATTACAAAGATTACTGTCTTATATGTTTGATGAAGCTGAATTTTTGAGTCCTTACGGTATTCGTTCGGTTTCTAAATACCATCAGGATCATCCCTTTGTCATGCACGTCAACGGCAACGAATATCGAGTAGACTATCAACCAGCCGAATCAACTTCAGGAATGTTTGGCGGTAATTCTAACTGGCGAGGACCAATTTGGTTTCCAATTAATTATTTACTACTAGAAGCCTTACAAAACTTCCATGAATATTTGGGAGATGATTTTCGAGTAGAATTTCCCACAGGTTCGGGTAATTACAAAAATCTCAATGAAATTATTGTCGAACTTTCCAATCGCATGACCAGCATCTTTTTAAAAGATGATTCTGGTCAACGTCCTGTATTTGGCGGTATCGATAAATTTCAAAACGATCCTCACTGGCGCGATTATATTTATTTCCATGAATATTTTCACGGCGATAATGGTGCAGGTTTAGGTGCATCCCATCAGACAGGCTGGACTGGGGTTGTGGCTTATATGATTCAGTTATGTGCCGAACAAGATTTAAATTAGAATTGTTTAGGGCGATCGCGTTGAAAAAATCTGCGATTGTCCCGATCAAACTTCTTTTTAATTCTCTTTGCAATCCTATTTTTCATGTCCTAGCCATTTTCCCACAATTTTTCCCATGCCAATAGGTTGTTCGACAAAACCTAGTTTTTGATAAAGTTCGGGAACATCATCTGTAAATAAATAAACGTGCTGTCCTTTTAATCGACTTAGTATATTTTGGATCGTTGTTGTAGCAATACCTTGGTGACGATATGCGCTAAGTGTCCAAACATCAATTAGATAAGCGTTACAAACACCGTCTGACAAAGCGCGGGCAGTAGAAATAATTTGATTATCGGCATAAGCAATACAAACAGCATAGCTATTTTCAAAGGATGTTTTAAGCTGTTCGGGACTACGCCCATTATCAAAAGCATCTTGGCATAATGTTGTTTTCATTTCTGCCCAATCGACATTATTCAAATCAGTTTTGTAGATGATTTTTGGCATTTTATCTTCAATAAAAGAGGGGGAGCATCCCACTTTGGCACACTCCTCATTTCCATTTTTTGTCAAGTGTATAAAAACCTTGGAAAAAAGGTTATTTTAGCAATAAGTATAATTACTTAATCGAAAAAGTGGGATGCTCCCTAAAAGAGGTATAGCCTGTCTCAAATAGATGAGATACTAAATTTTCCGAACTTCGTTGCGTAGCTTTTCGCGAGCGCGAATACTCCGTTCGCGGTTGCGGAGCAAGTCGTTAGACTCAGCGTGCCCGTAGGGCATACTCCGAACTCCGAACTCCGTTGCGTAGCTTTTCGCGAAGCGAATACTCCGAACTCCGAACTCCTTGCCTCACGTAGAGTTACTATCATAAAGAAAGGTTTAGAAGCCTTATCTAAAGGCGTTGCGAAATTAATAATGATGATGTGCTAAGAATTAGACAACAGAGAATACGAAATAGTGAACCTCACTTATACCTCACTAAGTTAACTCGATAACGTTGCTTTTTTGTGATTGAAACTTCACCAACTTCTAATCTTCCTTTACCCCGCACTGCAATCAAATCACCAGCTTTGACGTTATAGCTAGATTGAGTTACTTCCTTCCAGTTAACCCGTACATCCTTAGCAGCAATAGCATTTGCCATCTTACTACGAGACATTCCAAAACCAGCCGAAGCGATCGCATCCAGACGCATAGAGGCTTCTACAGTGGTCATTTCTTTCTTTTTAGGTGGACGGATTTTTAATTCACTAAATTCTATTTGCTGGGTTTTAACCGCTACAGAACGCACCTGAGTTAAAGAAGTAGTTAAAAAATCAACCATTTCTGGTACAACGATCGCTTGCGCACCTCTTTCCCCTAAAACAATAATATCGCCGACTTTCTCTCTCACAATGCCAGTACCCAAAATTGAACCCAGAAAATCTCTGTGGGTAGCAGGATCGAAGAGAAAATTTCCGGCAATATCTAGGGCTGCCAGTTCAACTTGGGACTCATTCAGAGGAATATCGGGACGAGCTAAACCGATACGCTGCCTTTCGGCTTGAGGATACCCCCCCCAAGATAAAGCTTTAATTTCCGTCAGATTTTGAAATATTGTTTGTACTTCTGCTAACACAGGGGGCGATAGGAAGTCTGTAACGACGACTTCCCAATTTTTAATTGCTTGTTCGGCTCGATCGATAACGCGGCTAAGATCTTCTTTATTTTCTACACGTTTTAATAGGTCTTCTCTGGGTAGCATCTAGTTATGTTTTATCTTTATCTACATAACAGTTTACCGAGAATGTTACTGAAATTGTGATAGTTAAATATATAACCAAATATAACCAAGAAAAAAAGAAGCACAATCATAAGACGCGCTTCTTCAACTATATTACCGAGTTGATAGTAATAACCAGTTACTAATTAGTTATTACTAACTTTATTGTCTCATAGCCTTGTTGTAATGCAGCAAACTTCACCTTATCTTTGTTGTGAATATACCTTATCTATATATGGTTGATAATTTTTTACTCAATTTATCCCCGAAATTTTTTTTCTTGAGCAATCAATTTAGCGGCGAGCGCACCACCAATAAAGCCAAATAAATGTCCCTGCCAAGAAACCCCTGTATTTGCGGGAAACACACCCCAAATTAAGCCACCGTAAGCTATAGTTACGAATATCGATAAGATGATCGAGGGAGCGTTTTTTTGAAAATAGCCCCGTAGCAACAAAAAGCCCAAAAAGCCGTAAATCAGAATACTCGCTCCTATATGAACTGAACCAGGTGTGCCAAACAACCATACACCGATACCTCCGACTAATGCACTCAGCACGGAAACAATATAAAAATCACTAGTTTCTTGGATCATAGTTAACCATCCCAAGGTGATAAAAGGGATAGTATTAGCTATTAGATGTCCAAATCCTCCATGAAGAAATGGAGCAAATAAAATTCCCCTTAACCCAACTGGATTATGGGGTTGGATGCCATAGCGGTCTAAACTGCCTTTAAAGACAAAAAAATCGAGGATTTCAATCACCCAAAATATAGTGAGCGAAACAATCAAAACCTTAAATTCTTTCAAAACGGATTTCTTCTTCGCTGGCTTGCGATAATAGCTACTCATACACGATTATAAATTATTTACCTGTAAATTTACTGCCAAAGTTTGAGGCAGTTGTCATTTACCTTTGACCTTGAATTTCAATGTAGTGAATTCATCAGTGATTTTAGCGAGTAATCAGTGATTATTTAGTACGTTTGACCAAGAGAAATTCACAAAATAGAGATTCTGTTTAAAAATTCAACAAACAAACTACTTAATTATGTCTATGAGTAACTCATTTTGTCGAGCAAGAAATATGATGACAGAACTTAGTATTTCAAAAATGTAGTCAAAGAATTATGATATATATTATCAACGTCATTTGTTAAAAGCTTTTGTTTGTCTGTTGCGCATAAAAAACGTAGTAGAGAAAAAATAGAAAACAAAAATTAATATTTATAGAGAAAATAAAATATTTCTCTGTGAGTAAAATATTTTCAGATTAGGAGGAATTAAAATTGATGAAGAGATTTTTAGGCATTGTAGCTGCCTTATTGTTAATTGTAGGTTCTTGGGGATTTGCAGGAGCAGTCCAAGCTAATGAGATGGGTGTGTTTACTGCCCCTTCTTCTGCACTATTAGCTCGTGTTAATACAGCTGATGCCAAACGTAAAGAGTTAATTAAGGGCAAACTTGATTTAAATAATAGCGACGTTCGAGAATTCCGTAGATTACGGGGATTTTATCCTAATCTTGCCAGCAAAATCATTCAAAATGCACCTTATGAGAAGGTTGAAGATGTCTTGAACATTCCTGGCTTGAGTGATACTCAACTAGAGCGTTTACAGGCAAATATCGATGAATTCTTTGTTACAGATGTAGCGGCTTCGATGAACGCTGGAGGCGATCGCTACAACCCTGGACTATATTAAAAACAGAATAATTACTAATAATAATTATTGTATTGATTTTTGTAACCACGTTTTTAGATTAGACGTGGTTTTTTCGTCGGTATGTGGCATGATAAATCCCAATTAAGATGTGTCAAATTAATTTAAATTGAATTATCCTAAGTTCGATGTGGTAATAGTAGGTTCGGGGGCGGCTGGACTTTACGGAGCTTTGTGTTTACCCAATAATTTAAAAGTTGCCCTAATTACTAAAGACAAGTTAAATACAGGTGCAAGTGATTGGGCGCAAGGAGGAATTGCCGCAGCAATTAGTCCAGATGATTCTCCTCAACTGCATCTGGCTGATACTTTAAAAGCAGGCGCAGGATTGTGCGATCGCGATTCTGTCGAGTTTCTAGTGAAAAACGCTGCCGATTCGATTCAATCTTTAGTAGAAATGGGAGTAGCTTTTGATCGCCACCAGAGTAAGCTATCGATGACTCTAGAAGCGGCTCATTCCCGCCCTCGTGTACTTCATGCCGCTGACACTACAGGGAGAGCGATCGTAGCCACCTTAGCCCAACAAGTATTACAGCGTTCCAATATTCAGGTTCTGCCTCAAGCTTTTGCGCTTCAGCTATGGCTTAATCCAGAAACGGGCAACTGTCAGGGAATTAGTGTTTTAAAAGAAGGAAAAATAACCTGGATTCAGTCTTCGGCAGTAATTTTGGCTACAGGAGGAGGGGGACAAGTATTCTCTCAAACTACTAATCCTGAAGTCAGTACAGGAGATGGTGTGGCGATCGCTTGGCGGAGTGGTGCAATCATTAGGGATACGGAATTTGTTCAGTTTCATCCCACCGCTTTAACCGCACCAGGCGCACCGCGTTTTCTAATCAGCGAAGTAGTTAGAGGGGAAGGGGCTCATCTAGTAGACAAACAAGGGCGACGTTTTGCTTTTGACTACCATCCAGACGGAGAATTAGCCCCCAGAGACGTAGTTAGCCGAGCTATCTTTACTCATCTCCAAAAAACTTCAGAGAGTAATGTATATCTCGATCTAAGACCAATTCCCGTAGACCACATTCGCTATCGTTTTCCCAATATTATCCGTGTCTGTCAGCATTGGGACGTAGATTTATTTACTAAGCCCATTCCTGTTGCTCCTGCGGCTCACTATTGGATGGGAGGAGTTGCCGTAGACACGATGAATCAAACTTCGATTCCTGGTTTATATGCCGTAGGTGAAACCGCCAGTACAGGAGTTCATGGTGCCAATCGTTTAGCTAGTAATTCTTTACTAGAATGCGTGGTTTATGCCTCTCAACTTGCCAAGCTAAAACCCGATCATCTAAACACATTTGCTGCACCACAGACTTGGGAAATAGCAGCAAATTGGGAAGAGGAAATGCAGTTAGTTAGCGAGATCAGAAATCAACTACCAGATTTGATGTGGCGAAGTGCAGGAATCTGTCGCACTGCTACAATTATCGAACAGGCGATCGCAACTGTCTCATCTTGGCGATCGCAACTGGTAGATCTTTCTTTGAGTAAGTATGTGCTTAATTTGTCTGTCAGCCAACAAATTAACTTAACTTCTACTTCAGCCGAATCACAGTTAAAGCTTTATGCTGAAACTCTCAATTTACTGGATATTGGTTATTTAATTCTCAAGAGTGCTGCTTTTCGTACTGAAAGCCGAGGAGGACACTATCGCTTAGATTACCCCAATACTTCACCAGAATGGGAGGTACATACAACTATTGAGAAAGAACAATGGAATACTTCGTCTTTAACATGAGTTTAAAAATCTAACATCGATCAAATCAACTATCTTTTTCGGTTTAAGTGTCGGCGATTGTCTACCTTATAGCCTTTATGGCGATCGCGCAAACGTTCTAAAATTGCCAAGCTATAAAAATAAGTAATAAAAGCTAGAATTACACCAACTACAAAGCTACCAGTAAGCAGAGTAATAAAAAAAGTTGACCCTAATTCTTTGAAAACAGTAAAAGACTCCGCATCTAAAGGTGGTAATATAGTATCTTCGGTGTTCAGTATCAGTTTGCCGATTTTATAGTTAAAAAGAAAAATTGGCACATAGGTAAAAGGATTACTAATCCAAGTTGCTGCTACTGCGGCTACTTTACTTCCCCGAAAAATAGTAGCCAAAACAACACCAATCAAGCTTTGCAAACCCAAAAATGGGAAACATCCCGCAAATACTCCTATCGCTAGTCCTTTAGCTATCACCTGAGGCTTGCCACGCAATCTTAAAATTCTCAGATAAGTCAGACGAAAACGCCTCTTGAGCCAATAATATTTACTTGTTTTTGTTTTATAGCGTTTAGGTTGATAATTTGGAGGTGTCAAAACATTCGACGATTGCTTTTGGCAACGAGCTTCGCTCAATTGCGAATCTCTTTGGTTCATGTACAAAGTCTAACCTCAGGAAATATTAGTGACAGTACTACAGACAACTATTTTCTGGAGTAATTTGTTGATGGTAATTGGGCGATTAGCGTTTGCTAAGCGTGTCCGAAGGACTCAGTCACCGTCTAGAAAGAAAGCGGTTACCCAAAAAGTACTTTACGCAAACGGCAACAAAACTATTAAAAATACTAAGTTGAAAAATACTAAGTATTATCTAATTATTCATCTTGTTGCTAACAACATAGATCACGAGTATAATCCCAGTTATTTTTTCTGTTGATTAACTTCTCTCTCTTCAATATTAACTCTGTGAGTCACCATGGTAATTCCATCTCCCCGAACTAAAATCGCTGAAAGCCATTTACTATCAGGAAGCAATGGGGCTGTTGCCACCTTATAAATACCCCCTGCTGGTAATGGTTCTAATTCTAAAGCCGTAGGATTAAGATACAGATTACTGGCAGTTTTCTCTTCCTTAACCGCTCCTAGTAAAACCTTGTCTTCTAAAGGTTTATTCACAATCAGATCAAAATTATACTTTTCTCCTGTTTTAACGCTTTCTGGTGCAACTACTTGTACTTTGGGAGAATTATCTCCAGAAGTTAGCTGAGATTGTTCTGCCAGAATTTCTTGGCGGACTAGTTTTTGCTCTTGAAAATATTGACGCGATTTGATTACCGAGTTCAAACGCAGTGATCTTCCCTGATTGTTTTGAACACCCCGAATTCTAGTTGTAGTTTCCGCTATTAACTCATCTCCCTTTTGCGACCAAGATTCGATCTTGGTTGTGTATTTAAGTTGGGGATAATTTTTCCATACTTGCTCTAAAGCTTTAGCTAAAGAATCGGTAGTTAGACCATCAGTATTAGTAAAGTTAGGACTATAATACTCAATTACTCCATCCAGATCTTTACTATTAGCCGCTTCTTCTATCCCAGAGATAGCTTCAGTTAATTCTTCTGGGGCATTGGCAGCACTTTGGGCTTGGACGATAGCAGCTGAGCCATTAACAATTCCCAAACTTAGCAATAAAGCGGTAGCTAATATTTTCATGTGTTTATTTTTATAAAGATAATATACGCACCAACAGCAATTTTGACGATGTTTCAGGGTTTTCAAGTAGTTAACCCCTTAATTCATCATATCTTCAACATATTCCTCAGTAATCTTTACGTGATTTTTATTCTTGGCAAAAAAAGAAGACTCACAATAGAATAGTAGAGAAAGTAAAAAACTAGATAAGGTCAAAATAATCTAAGTATTTCTTACTAGTTATAAAACTCAAAAACTTGATTTGGAACTGAATTAATTTATCTGAGTGCTTATACCTAGCCAGGAATACTCCGTTTAATTTTTAGTTTAAATTTCCGTTTTTAAGCAGATAACAATTTTTTCTTTTACACCCCCACGTATGAATGAAAGCCATTGTAGCAAACGTCCTCTTTGGCAGCATTTTTAGCTGTATTGTTTTAAATGATCCAGCCTGCGCCAATTCCCTAACTACAGATAAATTGCAGTTAGAAATACCAACACCACCAATTATCTTATCTCAAGCTTTGTCTTATGATAAGTTACCGATTGTGCCTCAAGTTCTTAACTTTGTTGATCGTATTTTAACTGTCAATAAGTCAGATACTACTAATTTTGCTGTCGATCAAGATGTGCAACTTATTTGGCGCAACAGTTTTAGTTCTAATTTAGATTTTATAGATAATCAAGATCTACCTTTAGGCAAGCTTCCTTATACCCATCATAATGAACAAGCTAACCTGATTTTAGGGTTTCAAAATACCTTTTGGCCGAGTGAAAACAACCACAAATACTGGGGTTTAACCACAATTGAACATTGGGGTACCCAGGGCAGTCGGAAGCAAAAATCAAATCTAGCTAAGCTTAACTATACGGGCTTAGCACCAACATTACCTTCAGGTAGTTCGGCGTTAACTGTTTCTGGGGGGGGTAATCAAAATTTAGCGAAAAAAGCTGATTCTTCTAGAGAGTTTGAAGAATTTCGTGGTGGGGTTACTTACCATCGTGGAGTAGCCAATCATGTCACTATGGGGGTGGGTTTTGTTTATGAGGATTTATTGGTGGGGTTTACCCAGCTAACCTATGAAAACGATCGCCTTCCTGTACGTACTACTATATCTTTGTTAGCCAAAGAGTCAGGACTTAATCTTCATTCCCATGTCCGTTTAAAACCCGCCGATAACTTTGTTCTCAATTACTATAACGACCAAGAAAAACAAAAGTTCGATCTTAACTGGGGGATCATTTCTGGTTTGACTTTATTAGCCAAGGGCAATAGTCAAGACGAATCTTTAAGTACAGGCGTTAAAGTAGCAGTCAAAAATGAGTATCTGTCTCTATCGGCTAAAGCAGCTTTAGATAATAACGACAATTTAGAGTGGAAATTAAATTCTCAAATAGGTCTTTTCCAGTTTGTTTATGATAATAAAAAGCAAAAAAGCAGTTATGAACTCAAAGTTAAGTTAATAGATTCTAAAAGATTCGCTTTTCAATGTTCTGCTTTTGTTAAATATGAAAATCGCTTAGTCAAACATAACCAAGAAGAATTTATCGTGTGGGGGAGCAAACTACACTCTGGGGAAAAAGTTGGTCAAAATAAACACCTTTGGGTCTTAGATCTTGGCTATGGTTCTGGTTATCATGGTGAAGGATTGATTGCTAATGGTTCTGTTGCTCTCAAACCCAATTTATTTTTTAAGCTGACTTATCAAGAAATATCTGCTGTTTCTGACGACACCAAGATGAAGCTACAGCTAAGTTCTAAATCATTCTAAATCATTCTAAATCAAATCAAAGTGAGTTTCTCTTTCGAGCAAATGTAAAGATTTATTGTGAAATAGCATAAATAAGACTAATATTTATGAAGGTTTACAAATAAAAATAAGAGGAAATTAAAATTCATGCCCTATATAGAGGAAGAAGGCGGCAGGCTAAACAATTTTGCCAGAGAACCCCAAATGTATCAAGCAGAAGCGCCAAATGCGGCTGAAAAGCGTAACTACGTGATTTTTGGTGTATTGTCATTCTTGCTTTTGGGTGGTGTCATAGCAGTTGCAGTATATGCTTCAAGTGTTAGCTAAACTTTTGAGTAACAGTCAACCAGAAACTGTTTCTTTCTTACCCCGTGTAATATTTACAGCACGGGGTATTTGTTTGGCTTCAGGGTCTTTCTGTACCATGAGACAATAACAACAGGAAATAATAACAGAAGAAACTAAATTATAGAGGTAATCAAATAAAAATGTTCAAGTCGTTCTTCGCTGGATTATTAATTGTTCTAAGCTTAGTGATATCAAGTTGTTCAGCAGGAGTAAGCGGATTACAAAGCTATGTCAACACTAGTAAAGGGTATGAGTTTTTATATCCTAATGGTTGGATTCCCGTGAATTTGGGAAAATCTAGCAAAGGTAGCGTAGATGTTGTATTTCGAGATTTAGTTGAAAGAACAGAAAATCTCAGCGTTATTATTAATGAAGTTCCTGATGGTAAAACTTTAGAAGATTTAGGCTCTCCTTCTGAGGTAGGATATCGTTTATTAAAAGTAATTAACAGTAATCCAAACTCCGATCGGGAAGCTGAATTTATTAGAGCAGAATCTCGCGAGGGTAAAGATAAAACTTATTATTTATTAGAATACGAAGAAAATTTACCCGATCAAGGAGAACGTCACAATATTGCTAGTGTTGCGGTAAGTAGGGATAAAATTTTTACTTTTAATTTATCCACTCCTCAAAGACGTTGGAATAATGTCAAGGATAGTTTTGAAATTGCCGCTAAATCTTTCTCGGTACGCTAACAATTTAAAAGGATGAGGGATGAGGGATAAAATAATTATCTACTCTTCCAATTCCTTGTCTAAATCTTTTTGTATGACTGTCAATACTACATCTCCACGTTTTGTTTTGGCTTCTGCTTCTACTGCTCGTTTGAAACTGCTTCGCATGGTAGGATTAGAGCCTCTTGTCTGTGTAAGTGATTTTGATGAAGATCAGATACAAATTGAAGATGCGGCGGAATTAGTGCAAACTTTAGCTAAATCTAAAGCCGAAACGGTTGCACCTCGATTTGAAGATGCTTTAGTTTTAGGGTGTGATTCGGTATTGACGGTAAACGATCGCATTTATGGTAAACCAGAATCTCCCGAAGTGGCGATCGCTCGCTGGCGAGGAATGCGTGGGAGAATGGGAAAAATTTATACAGGTCATGCTTTAGTAGATCTTAAACAACAAAGGCAAATAGTTCGCTGCGGTATTACTAAAGTTTATTTTGCCCAGATCAGCGATCGCACTATTGAAGCCTATATTGCTACTGGTGAACCTCTTAAATGTGCTGGTAGCTTTGCTTTAGAAGGCAAAGGGGGTATGTTTGTCGAGAAAATTGAAGGCTGTCATAGTAACGTTATTGGTTTAAGTCTTCCCTTGCTACATCAGATGCTCTCAAACTTGGGCTACAATGTCACCAACTTTTGGCAGTAAATAATTATGGCGTTGCTGATTTTAAGTATGAAACCGACAAGTAATCCGTTTGTAGCTATCAGCTATTAGCTATTAGCTATTAGCTTTTAATCAATCTGTTTAATCATTAAAAATTTAGAATCATACCTCGATTCAGCAACGCCATAATTTTAAGTTTTTTAAGTTTTTTAAGTTTTGAGTTAAGTATCTAATTCAATATTCTTATCTATGGTATTAAACCCAGAATTGAGAGCAAAAATTCAGGCGAGCGAAATTTTTGAGGCTTTAAACATAGCAATGAGTGAAACTGTAGAGCTAGAAGTCACTACTTGGCTAGATTGTTCGGATCTAGATCGACTCGATCGCTCTTCATTAGGACATCGCTTACATACACGTCTGAGCTTACTTGATGGAACAATAGATCATGAAATTGATCTTAAATTAATTGACAATCCTGCCTATAGGGAATTACAAAGATGGCATATCAAGCAAGTGAAACAGAGACAAGACTCCTTAATTGATAATCTCGCTAGCTTGGGGAAGATGCGTAATATTTTTCTGAGCCAGAATTTTGGATCTAAATAAATGATCCTGAGTAGCTTGTCCCTTATTCAATTAACGATGTAATTGATATCCGAATGTCCAACATTAAATATTAAAACAGATGACATCTAGCGAAGATTTCAAACAGGCAATAAGAGCAGGAAATATTAAAGAAGCGTTTCTCGTCGCGATGAGCAATGCACCAGAGTTAAATATTACTACCAGAATAATTTCTGCCGAGGGCAAGGAGCCAAATACTAATCAATCCCAGGTAGATAATTATTTGCGCACCCACATCAGCTTAATTGAAGGAACAATCGAAAATGAAATTGGCGAACAGTTTACAGGCGATCGCTATGGGGAAATCAAACAGTTCCATATTGAGCAGGTGAATCAAGGACATCAGACTATTCAGCATAATTTGATTAGTCTACAAAAAATGTTTCAGTTAATGTCAACTTTTCAACAGCAGCAACAAGCTGCTGAGCATTCAAGTTGGGTAGAGATTGCCGCAGACGTTACTAGAGAATCTTTATCTGCTAAACCTGAGACAAATCAACTATATGGCAACAAAACTCCCGACGCACTAGAAGCAGGCAAAACTGTCAACCAGACTGAAGTAATTTCATCAGAGGTTAATTTAGATATCGAGACAGATCAAGCAGAACCCCAATTACCTTCTTTTAAGTCAGAAGAGGATGATAGCGTCGTAGACGATTTATTATCTTTAGCTGATATTGATGATGAGCCTGAAGAGAAGGAACATTCCTCAGCAGAAGAAGCTGACTGGGGAGATTGGTTAGAAGATGAACCTGAAGTTAAAACAGAGGTTTTTGATTTGAAATCTCTTAATCTTCGCCAATCTACTCGAGATTGGCAAAACTGGGAAGCTCATCATCCTTCTGATTCTCAGCCAACAAAAGATCAACCTTAGACTTGTGGTATGAGTCCGAAATGTTTTGGTTGGGTGAAGTAATAAGTTGATCAATAAGTTCATCTTGCCAAAACTCATACTTTATATAGCATCAAGCGGAATTAGTTAATGAACCATAATCTGCTGGAAAATATTACCACTGTCGAAATTAGCACCGTCATCGTCGACGAGATTGTGGACGAGATGTTTATTCCTTGGGAAGTTTATCAAGCTATCTATTATATTTCTCGTTCTTATTTAGAACAGTCGGAAATTGATTTAGCTTTGAGCGATCGCTATTTACAATTACGCCGTCAATTGGAATTAGCCTATTGTTTATTGTTGGTCGATCCTAGTTCACAGTTATACAATCGTACTTTGGTATCACAAATCCAACGAGATTTGCCAATCTTAACTCAACAAGATTTGGGGTGGGAAACTATCCCTACAAGATTACCCGAACCTATTCCTAGCAGCTCTCATCAAGCTATACATACGGTACAAAAACTTTTGCACGATCGCCAATTTGTTAATATTTTACGTCAGTTACATAAAAG
>JASJDX010000043.1 GCA_030064975.1 Pleurocapsa sp. MO_192.B19 | reverse complement strand
AATTAGAGGTAGATCATCTGCTCGTTCTGAGATCGTTCCTGTCAAAAATCTAGCTCTCTCTATTCTCTCAACTTCATTTCCAGCATACACTTGAGATGTCTTATTTGATTCAATACATTTTATTTAAGCGAACCGTGAGCTATGAAATCACTATCGAGGACAATCGCAATTTTACTATCCAGGGAAACTTGGAGAATATACTCGTATTCGCTAGTAACTTCGGCGATGTAATTATTTTCTAATAATTTATCGAAGATATCTTGTGATTTTGACTCGTCAATTTCTTCGCTGATAAAATCAGAAGGTTTGATCAGTGAATTTACAGCTAGCTGCCATAGCGATCGCATCGCTTCAATGACATCAGTTTCTGAATATCCGATATCAAGATTGGAGCCAAGTTTACCAGTAAGAATGTAATCTAGTTCATCAATCTCAAAATTAGACGAATTCACCCATTGCCATAACTCGGTAATTTGGAGGAATTGGTCAACATCAACATAAAGCTCGCTGATTGATTCTATGTCAAGGAAACTCAATAAAATTTGATATTCCTCAATGTTTAATCCCAGTAATCGCAATATTTGGCTAGTGCGGAAAAGCTGGGATAAATTTTCAACGGTTAAGTTAACAGGATTTTCTTTTCCCCAAAGTGTACGTAAAATATCAATTAATTGATTAACATTTAGTCGCAGAGCAGCCAATATTCTTCCTACAATTGGATTAGTTTCAGCTTGTTGTTCGAGGTTATTTAACTCGATTTGTTGAATTTCATCTTGAAGACGAAAGAACTTGTCACCGAGAATTTCTTCAAAGGGATTGTTAAACACTCGGTCGAACAAACTTTGAGGTTTTTCAGTATTGCTACCATTGCCGATGGTTTTCATTGGGTGCCAGAAACTGCACAAAACATCTAGAGGCAGCTTATATTGGTCTTGTAACTGTTTAATATTGGCAATGTCTTTAATTGCTTCTTCGTTAATTTCAGTAGCGGTAATTGAGGTCAGTACCCAATCGAGGTCAGCAAAAGACCAGTTCAGCTTTTTAGCAAGGCGAATGAAACGATGAATTCGGTCTAAGGTTGCGGGAGTCAGGTTTTCGATGGTGGGAGTTCCGTTAGAATTTGTCTTGTCTGTTGTGATTTGAACGGCTTTCTTATCTTCTAGAACTTGATTGATATAAAAGTTATGAGCTACCCTTGCATTTAGTTCCTCTAGATCGAGATTTTGTTCGAGTAATTCGGGTAATTCTGTACGAGATAATCCCGTTTGTTGAAGAAATACCTCAACATTATTCAGACTTGCTAAATCTTCAATTCCGTATAATTCTTTTAATTTTGTTTCGTCAGTTTCGGAATTGGTAATCAGATTATATTCTTCTAAGGAAAGTCCTATTTGTTCTTTGGCGATCGCTAATTCGTCAACATCAAAGGTTTGATAGATAGTCACCAAATCAGTTTTTAGATGTCCTAAATAGCTGCGGATTTGTTCTAGGGTAAAATTAACAGGTAGAGTAAAGGGATAGGGTTCAGTAGCTAAAGATTGCAAGGCATCTGAGCTTGGCAATGCTGTTTTGACTCGTGCCTCTAAAATTCGATTAATTATTTGGAGAGAAGGAAGCAAACTATTAGTATTGTCGCAAGTTAGTTCAATTTCTTCTAAGTCCGGACGACGCTGATTTAATGTTAAACCACCTGCTTCACTAATACTCTCTTGATTGGGTTCAGTAATATATTGGTCAACTATCCGCATTAAATCGACAAAATAAGCAGCAGGACCAAACATTGAACCGCAATGGTCGCAATCAAGATAGTCGAGATCCCCAAACATTTCTTGATAGCTGGGAATATCTAGAGCAAGTGCAGCATTATCGCTTTCATCAACAGCACTCACCTGCATGGCTCGAAAATGAGGGGAAGCCACTGCATCTCTCATATTCGCCCACAGCAGTTGCGTTTTGGCTTTAATATCGATCGCCTTTTGGTGCATTTGTCTGGCTGTCTCTTTATCTTCAGGAAGCAGCTTGACAAATTGCTCCTCCGTCATAGATGCGATCGCATGAGCCGAATCAAGACTCACTCCCGACTCATTTCCTTCCTGGGAGGAGAGAGAGCGACTCCGGATGCTAAATTCTGACTGCGAAGGTGCATTAAGCAACTTTTTGGCGATTTCTGGATTGGGATTTATTCGTAATAAACGCTGATATTTTTTTAATAGTTCTAAACTTGTTTCTCGCTCTACATTTTCCCAATTTAAATTGTTAGTTTTACCGTTGAGAAAATTAAATTGAAAGATATCAAAATCAGGGTTTTGACTGTAGAAAGAATTAAGGCGATCGTCTGATACTTTGATAATTGACATTTTAGTTTCCTCGTTTCTTTCAATAATTGAACTCTCTACGCTCTAACGTTTCAAAAAGTAATAAGCCTACTATATTAATCTGTTTAAAATTTTTATCAAAAGAGTAAATTTTAACAATCCTCAGTTTCTCAATGGGCTAAACTGATGGTTGCGGATATTTTTGAAATGTGGTATGCCTTCAAGAAAAGCGTCTTCTCAAGGTTTGCTAAAAATCAAAAGTGCGATCGCCCGTAAGGGTTGGAAAGTAACTAGCGATCGCCCGTTATTAGCTGCCAGTCAAATTCTCGAACCAGATAAGTCTTGGTCTGAGTTGGAAGTTTATGCTTATGGTTGCAGTCGGCAGACTTGGGAACGTTTTTTGCAGGGAGTTGCCATTCGCGATCGCTCCTTTGACGCTTTTTGTCGGGTTTTAGATTTAGATCCCGCAGCAGTTATGTATTCAGTAAGCAATCTTAGGGTAGATTGGGGAAATGCACCAGCAATAGATAGTTTTTATGGCAGAGAAGCGGAATTAGTTACCTTGCAGAAATGGACGGTAAAAAAACGCTGTCGGTTAATGGGAATTGTCGGGTTTGCGGGAATTGGTAAAACGGATCTAGCTTTGCATCTAACACGACGAATAAAAGGGGAATTTGAGTGTTTGATTTGGCGGAGTTTATTAAATGCACCGACTTTAGAAACTTTACTAGGAGAATTAATTGAATTTGTTGCCGATGGTAAAGAAGGGGAGTTGGCAACTACGGTTGATGGTTTGATTAGCCAGCTTCTAGAGTATTTAAAGCAGGGACGTTGTTTGTTGGTTTTAGATAATGTCGAATCAATTTTAGACAATAGTAAAGATGGGGAAAATTATCTGGAAAATTATCCCAAATATGGCGATCTTTTTCGCGCTATCGCTAATAACAAACATCAAAGTTGCCTTCTATTTACCAGTCGAGTTAAACCAAAAGACATTAAAGCCGAACAATTTAACAGCATCCTTAATTTAAAAGGATTGAGTGTCGAGACAGGTAAGAATATTTTTACTGACATTGCCAAAACTTATGATAGTAGTTTTAAAAGTACAAATAAAGATTGGCAGCGTTTGATTTCTTTTTACGAAGGCAATCCTTTAGCTTTAGAAGTTACTGCCAGACATATCTTAAGGCGGTTTAACGGCAATGTTACAGAGTTTTTGCAACAGGAATTACGGGTATTTGGCAAGATTCGCGATCTTTTAGATTGGCATTTTATAAGACTCAATCCTGACGAGCAAACCGTAATGTATTGGTTGGCACTCAATCGCGAAGCAGTATCTTTAGCAGAATTAAAAGCCGATATTTTCTCCCCTTTAACTAAAAAATTCTTGCCTGAAATTCTCGATACTTTAGAAAAGCAAATTCCCCTGGAAAAAACCAGTCACGGCTATACCCTACAACCCGTATTGATGGAATATATGAGCGATCTCATTATCATTCAAATTTGCGAAGAATTAAGGTCGGGCAAACTACAACTATTTAACACTCATGCCTTAATCAAAGCGGGAATTAAAGACTATATAAAACAAAGCCAGATTAGAATTATTCTCCAACCTATTATCGCCCAGTTAAACTCCGAAATCGGCTATGAATGCGATCGCAGCCTTGAATATTTCCTATCTCAATTACTAAAAAACATCAACCGCAAAAGACCTGGTTATGCTGGGGGAAACCTGATTAATTTAATGCGCTATGCAGGCATAAGTTTAGCAGGATACGATTTTTCAGATTTAACTATTTGGCAAGCAGACTTACAGGATTGCAATTTGCAGCGCGTTAACTTTGCAGGCTGTAAATTCATAGGCTGTAGTTTAACTCAAGATTTTGGCGGGATTCATGCGATCGCCCTCAGCCCCGATGGCGAACTTTTGGCAGGAGGCGATTCTCAGGGCATAATTCAACTATACCGCGTTCGCGATCGACAACAATTGTTATCTCTTCAGGGTCATGTAGCCAATACCTGGATTAGTTCCCTGGCATTTAGTCCCAACAATAAATTACTCGCTAGTGGGAGCCTAGACCACGATCTAAAAATATGGGATGTTTCTACAGGGGAGTGTCTTCAAACCTTCAAAGGTCATCAGCAATGGATTTGGTCGGTGGCGTTTAGTCCAGATGGTAGACTGATTGCCAGCGGTAGTGATGACGACACTGTTAGAGTCTGGAATCTCGCTACGGGAGAATGTCAGGTATTAGCCAGCGATAAAAGAATTTGGGCGGTTGCTTTTAACTTAGAGGGAATTCTAGCCAGTGGTGGATTCGATCGCACTATTCGTTTATGGGATGTTGCTACGGGTAAATGTTTAAAAATTCTGCGAGGTCATCAGGCTGCGGTTTGGGCGATCGCTTTTCATCCCAATCAGGGGATTTTAGCTAGTAGTAGTGCAGACAAAACAATTAAACTCTGGGATGTAGAGACGGGAAAATGTTTGCATACGCTTCGGGGACATATTCGAGAAGTTCGTTCGATTGCTTTTAGCAAGGGCGATCGCCTGGTTAGCGGTAGCTTCGATTGTACCGTGCGTTTATGGAATACAGTGACAGGAAACCTACTTAAGACTTTGACGGGACACGCAGATCGGATTTGGGCGGTTGCTGCCAATCCCAAGACCAATATTATTGCTAGTGGCGATAAAAGCCAAATTATCAAACTCTGGAGTTCATCATCGGGAAAATGTCTCAAAACCATACAGGGCTATGCCAACTGGATATGGGCGATCGCAGTCTCACCTAACGGACGGTTACTCGCCAGCGGTGGTTTGGATAAAGTTGTCAGACTATGGAATCGAGAGACGGTCACAGTAACGGCAACGCTGAAGGGGCATCAGAATATGATTTGGTCGGTCAAATTCAGTCCCGATGGACAACTGTTAGCTAGTTGTGGTGACGATGCTAGTATCAAACTTTGGGACGCAACCACAGGAGAATGTTTACATACTTTGCCAGATCCAACTCAAAGAGGAATTTGGACATTGCAGTTTAGTCCCGACGGACAATTCTTGATTAGCGGTGGCACTAATGGTTTGATTCAAATCTGGGATGTATCCACAGGAAACCTAATTCGTTCTATTGAAGCTCATGATGCCTGGGTTTGGGCTATTACCTTTAGCCCCGACAACAAACATTTGGCTAGCTGTAGCGAAGATCGTACTATCAAACTCTGGGACATTAATACAGGATCTTGTTTGGCTGGTATTGAAGATAACCTTGGTGATGTTATGTCTATAGCCTTTAGCCCTAATAGTCAGATGTTGGTTAGCGGAGACGAAGACTCACAACTAAAGCTTTGGGATCTTGAGACTGGTAAATGTCTGCAAAACTTTTCAGGTCATACTGACTCGGTTTGGGGAATCGCTTTTGCCAATCGACGAATCTTTGCCAGTGCCAGTGCCGATCAAACTATACGCTTATGGGATATCAGTACCCGAAAGTGTCTGAGGGTTTTAACGGGACATACTGCTTGGGTTCGGGCGATCGCCTTTACCCCCGACAACAAACGACTAATCAGCAGCAGCACCGATGGGACGATTCGCATTTGGAATTTGGCTACGGGAGAAACCATCAAAGTACTGCGTCCCGAAAGACCCTATGAAGGCATGAATATTCAAGGTGTCAAAGGCTTAACCACCTCACAGCAAAAGGCTCTAGTTGCGTTAGGGGCAAAGCAATGAGTGTTGCTGTACATCAAAAAATTAGTCTTGGTTATTGTAGAGAAGATGCAGAGAAAAAAATAAATTTTATACGTTTTCTTAAATGAATATGCTCGCATCGTAGCTGACAAACCTCTGCTGCTCTCAAGCCTGTATGAAACATCAAAATAATTATCGTGCGATCGCGCTCACAAGGGTAGGTTTTTTACAAAGGGGTGAGTAAAGACTTCATTAATAGGGTATGAGTAAAGTCAGAAACTTAAACCCACTTACTAGAAATGAAATTAAATCAACATCTCAAAGATTGGAAACAGATAGTTAGTCAAAGATTTCCACACCTCAGCTTACCTCAAGTTTCGGGATTAGCAACTTGGAGTTTTGGAATGGTAATGACACAATCAAGCAGTCTAACAAGAGTTTCCACTTTAATTGCCCAAATCAATCAAGAAAAAGACAATACGGTACGCCAAAGATTAAAAGAATGGTACAAAGAAGGAAAAGCTAAAGCCAGAACAGGGAATAAACGAGTATCTCTCGAAGTAAAAGGTTGTTTTGCCTCATTGCTGAAATGGATTGTCGATTTGCTACCTCAAAGTAATCAAGAGTTAGCAATGGCTGTGGCTATGCTGTGGATGGTTACTCTCGGTGGAGAACAAGAAATTGCCTCGGATGAACCCTTAATTGGTGATTGCCTTGGGCAGTGCGCGGAGCGCAATCGCACTGCTCCATCTTCGTCTACTACCAATCGTTCTATTTCTTGTTTTGTTAATGGTTTGTTAACTGTAGTAGCGCAACTACTCAACTCTCAGTCTCTCTCCTTTGGTCGCCTGTTTCCTTTTTCCCCTAACCATTTTAGCGATTTAGCTTTCTCTAATTCATCTTGATTGTAAAAAACCTACCCTTGTGAGCCCCTAACCCCTCCAGGGAGGGGAATACTAATCGGTTCGCTAAAACTATTCCCACTTTGATTAAACCAAATCTCAACGCGATCGGGATGCACATAAATCAAGTCAGCCGTACCAGAACCATCTAGATCGGCTAGAAATAAACGCGAAGCATCTAAGCAAAGAATCATCTGGTACATTATCAGTGTTTTCTGACTTGTATTCATAGACAATGCGATCGCCTGATGGATTAAAGGTTTCTGATACCAGCCACTCAAAAATATGGTTGGGATTTTCTGGGTCAAAAATTCTACTATTCTCTGTTTTGCCAAAAATACTGGTAACATTATCTCCACTAACTATTCGCCAATAAGAATCCCCCTCCGATGCAATCCACTGTTCAATCTGGGCAAATAATCCTTCCGTGCGGGGACGATAAGAGATCACCGTGTAATTAATCTTGTTGGCGATCGCTTCCCGACTCCCCTCTGGAAAGGGAACTAAGTCGTCTCCGTTAAAGAGGAGAAAAGTGTCAGAGCGATCGTATTTAGGCAGTCCTTTTGAGGTTTTGCAAGAAATCTTCGGGATAGAAAGATTGAACCCTAAACCAAAGCTTCCGTTCCCACTACCAGAACTGTAATCAACACTAATTTTTGGCTCAAATCCGCGACAGGATGAGGTCCCAATGGGAATAGACAGCGAAGCCGTACCAGTGAATTCCGAAGCTTGAAATGTTTCTCCTATACCTTGGATTGCTCCTCCACCTTTGGGGAGAGAAACCTTTTGTGCAGTGATTTGGTTTTCCATAAGGGTAAGTTTTAGAGTCTGGGTATTGTAGTCTTGAGAGGGTATTTGTCAAATAAACATTTAATTTTGGAAAAATCGCCGATTTTCAGATTCGGTTGGTTGTAAAGGTTAGGTTCAAGTTGTTTGTTGAATCTGAGTTGTAAATTAGTTTTCAATCGAGAAGAAGTAGGGAAGAAACAAGCATTTTGAGATATTAGATCAGGATCTAAAAGTTCTAATTGATCTATCATCAAACAAGACTGTTTAAATATATTAAGATAATTTAAATATTGTGATTGTAAAATCGTTAACTGAAAACAATAGTTGGCAAAAATTAGACTGGACTTGGCAAGGTCATAAAATTCGCTACACTGTCGCAGGACAAGGTCAACCATTGCTATTAATCCATGGCTTTGGTGCATCTATCGGACATTGGAAAAAAAATATTCCTGTGCTAGCCTCAGCAGGCTATCAAGTTTTCGCCTTAGATTTACTGGGCTTTGGGGGTTCTGATAAAGCTCCTTTAGATTACACCCTAGAACTATGGCAAGAACAGATCAAAGACTTTTGGTCAGCACATATTAATCAACCTACTGTGTTCATCGGTAACTCTATTGGTGCCTTGATTAGCTTAATGCTGATTACTAACCATCCTGAAATCACTGCGGGAGGAGTACTAATTAACTGTGCAGGTGGTTTAAATCATCGTCCTGGAGATCTTAATCCTATTTTAGGTGCAGTAATGGGGACATTTACCAAGTTAATCAATTCTCCTCGGACCGGTAAATTTATTTTTAATAACATTCGCCGTAAAAGCCAAATTCGCCGTACCCTCTATCAAGTTTATTGCGATCGCGCTGCCGTTACCGACGAACTAGTAGAAATGCTTTATCAACCCTCTTGCGACGTTGGTGCACAGAAAGTATTCGCCTCGGTGTTAACTGCACCAGCAGGAAAATCCCCCGCAGAACTTTTGCCAAATCTACAACATCCTTTGTTAGTAGTTTGGGGGGAAAAAGATCCCTGGACACCTGTCACGGGAGCAAAAATATATCAGGACCTAGCCAATACTAATCCTGATGTACAATTTCAGGTAATTCCTAACACAGGACATTGTCCTCACGATGAAAATCCTAAGGCGGTCAACCAAAAAATACTCAACTGGCTGTCTGTGTTGTCTGTATTAAATTAGCTAGCTCAAAAAGCTTAAAAAGTCAGGAGAAGATAATTACTCCTGACAGTTTTTTAGTTAACTTATTTTAATCTTCATGATCTTCAAAAGGATCTCCTAGTTCAGCTGATGGTGGGCCAAAAGCTGTGTAAATAGAAAATCCAGTGATAATGACTAACACAGCCCCGATACTGATGCTAAGAACTATTGCGGGTTCCATAAGTATATATAAATTATGATTACTCTTCCTTTATAATATTACAGAAGATTACAAAAAACTCGATATTACATCATTAGTAGACTATGTCACAGCAAACTCGTTTGGGAAATCTTCTCAAACCTTTAAATTCTGAATATGGTAAAGTAGCTCCAGGTTGGGGAACAACTGTATTGATGGGAGTCTTTATGGTTTTATTTCTGGTTTTCCTCTTAATTATTTTGCAGCTTTATAATTCTTCTTTGATATTAGAAGGAGTTAATGTGGACTGGAGAAGTTTAAGTCGATAGACACTATAACCTCACATCTATTAACTATTGAATTAGCTAGTAATTTAGTTTGATCCTCAGCTAATGGCGAGGATCGAGCTATCATTTTATTTATTGAATCTACTAAATATAAAGGAAGTTAACATAATGAACATTTTTGGCATTGGATTACCAGAAATGGCTCTAATCACCATCGTGGCACTGTTAGTATTTGGACCAAAAAAGCTGCCTGAGATTGGTCGTAGCGTTGCCAAAACGATTCGTAGTTTCCAAGATGCTTCTAAAGAGTTTGAAAATGAATTTCAACGCGAGGCACAAAAGCTTGAAGAATCCGTAACTATGAGTGCGAAATTGGAAGCCGGTAAGGATTCGGCTGAATCAGAGATGGCAGATAGCTCATCTGCCACTTCTAAACAGCAGAGTAATAGCTAGCTCAAATTCATCAAATTCACTAGTTTTGACTCGATTACTGACTTGATTGCTTCTAAAGACTGCTCGAATTAAGACTTTCTGCTTCACCTGAAGTTTGAGGTAGATGCAAGCCACATTCCTGTTTTAAGCCGCGAAAACGAGTATCTCTTCCGTTGGCATCATCAGCAGTTAGAGGACGGCTAGAATGCCAATCTCCTACTGTGACATAACCCAAATCGAAATAAGGATGATAGGGTAAGTCATAAGTAATTAAATATTGATAGATATTCCGCGCATTCCAATCCAAAATGGGGTGTATCTTGTATAAATTCTCTTGTTGTTCAACTCGCGCTAAATTTTGACGATGTTCGGTTTGGTCTTTGCGTAATCCAGCTAACCAAGCAGTAGCCTGAAGTTCCTCTAATGCTCGTTGCATAGGTTCTACTTTACGGATGCGATCATAGCGGTTAAAAGCTTCTACATCATCTTGTTCCCATAGTCTACCGTATAAGGCTTCCATCCGGGCTGGAGAAATAGGAGATTGATAAACATGAAGATTTAGTTCTAATCTTTGAGTCAGTTTTTCGGCAAATTTATAAGTTTCTACGGGTAAATAACCTGTATCGATCCAAATTACAGGAATTTTGGGAACAATCCTGGTCACAATGTGTAACATTACTGCTGCTTGAATGCCAAAGCTAGTACTCATGACCAAACCATCACTAAAAGTTTCAGCACTCCACTCAACCATTGATGATGCTTCTGCATTTTCGAGTTGCTGATTGACTTGAGATAAATCCAGGGGGGGTATTTTAACTGTGGCAGAGACCATTAATTCTAACTCTCTAGATGTTGCTGGTGATTAATTGGAGGGCTGGGAATAACTTAATTGAGAAATTTAGACTAGACTATCTGATTAGCTTACTTAAACGCAAACTGATTAGATTTATTATGCTAAATCTCATTATTCCATGTTGCCACTCTTAATTACATAATTACAATTACTATCTGTGGTGAGTATAGCGAACCACTACTACGTTTAACTAGATATTTTCTCAATTTTATCTTCGGCTAAGGAGTGTTTTTTCTCAAGCTCATCTCATCAAGTAAACTAAGCAAAGAAAATCATCATAAAATAACCGACTTAAAGAAAAAAAATGGTTGCAACTACAGGAATTAGCGATCGCTACAGGATCAAAACCAAACAGCTGGATATGCCCCCTCGTTTACTCTTAGGGCCTGGCCCTGCCAATGTTAATCCCAGAGTTTTAGCGGCAATGAGTATTAGTCCCGTAGGACACCTGGACCCTACTTATTTGGCTTTGATGGATGAGATTAGAGATCTCTTACGCTATGCCTGGCAAACTGAAAATGAGCTAACTATCTCTGTTAGTGGGACAGGGACAGCAGCGATGGAAGCCACCATCGCTAATGCAGTTGAACCTGGAGATGTGGTGCTAGTAGGGGTTAAAGGTTACTTTGGTAATCGTTTAGTAGATATGGCAGGGCGTTACGGTGGTGATGTACGCACCATGACTAAGCCTTGGGGTCAGGTATTTAGCTTGGAAGAAATTAAAACTAATTTAGAAACCCACAAACCAGCCATCTTAGCTTTAGTTCATGCAGAAACTTCTACAGGGGCGCGTCAACCACTAGAAGGGGTAGCTCAATTGTGTCGTCAACATAATTGTCTAATGCTGGTAGATACAGTAACTAGTCTTGGTGGTGTCCCTTTGTATATTGATGATTGGTGCATTGATTTAGCCTATAGCTGTAGCCAAAAAGGCTTAGGTTGTCCTCCTGGGGCTTCTCCTTTTACCATGAGTAGCCGTGCCCTTGAGAAATTAAATAACCGACCTCAAGCTGTTCCTAACTGGTATTTAGATATGACCCTATTGGCTAAATACTGGGGCGAACAACGAGTGTATCATCACACTGCACCAATTAACTCTAACTATGGTTTACGGGAGTCTCTACGTTTAGTCGCCGAAGAAGGACTAGAACAACGTTGGAAACGGCATCAACAGAATGCTGAAATGTTATGGTCGGGTTTAGCGGAAATAGGTTTAAGTTGTCATGTAGATAAGGAGTTTCGTTTACCTACCCTAACTACTGTAAGAATTCCCGATGGAGTAGATGGGAAGGCGATCGCTCTTAAACTTCTTACTGAATATAATATCGAAATTGCTGGCGGTTTAGGTGAATTGGGTGGTAAAGTCTGGCGTATTGGTTTGATGGGTTATAATAGCCGCCCTGAAAATGTCTTATTGCTATTAGATGCTTTAGAAAAAGTTCTTAAATCTTAATCTAGGAAGTAACTAGCTTTGTTGGGGTCCAATAAACTAGTACAAAGTAGGACAGGCTTGGACAAAATACCCCCTTAAAAAGTATTTTTATACTGTTTTTTGCTTAAAAATTGGGGGTATTTTGTCCGCCAAGGGAAAAAATTATCGGTTTAAAACTCTTACACTGAGGAAGCCTGTCCTACTTTGTCTATGTTTTCTCTCGGGGTTAGCGCAATTCGTAACCCAACCTACAAAATTAATACTAATTACTAATTACTAATTACTTAGACTGATACTCAACTAACTGCCAATACCGATCGTCTCCAGGAAATTTAGCGATTACGACAGTTTTACCTGATTTTATCTCAACATTACCTGCAAAGTAATTACCGTAGCCATTTAAAGGAGTCCATTTTTTAGTGTCGGTATTTACTACCTGAACATCGATCGCCTGAGGAACTACTAGATTAAAATAAGTTGACCAGTTGGGTTTTAAATTTGCTGTTAGGGGTTCAATTAAACTTACCTGATGTTGATTGAAATGACCGTATATCTTGGGTAATTTAGCAGTGGAATTTGCGGCTTCAATTTGATAGTTAATTACTTCACCATATTGTCCTGGGTCATCGTTTTCTTTGGCATAAATAGTTAAGTCATAAATTCCTGCTACGGGGGGGGCAATACTAATAACTAAATTATCATCCTGGCGGTTAACCAAGGTTACGCTTTCTGATAGTTCTTGTGTTCCTTGTTTAAGGTTTGCCAACGCCACAATATTTTGGGGAGCTTTGAGTTTAACATCTACTCTATTTTGAGCCGCAATTTGATAGTTATTATGACTAACTAACTCTAATCCTAAATTATAAAAATGGGAAGAAATACTAGGTAGATTATCAAATTCTGCTCTGGTATAAGCTTCTGCTAATAATTGCCATCCCCGATCTGTCGGAAAATGATTATTGATAAATTCATTAGGTGCAGTGGCAAAATAATAGGGCTTATAGTTAGCTATAAACTTCTCATCCCTTACTGAACCTGCCCCCCAAGTAGCATCTAATAAATACCAAGCATCATCAATTTTTACAGCATTCCAAGCATGATTAATATCTTGAAATTTTTCTTGCTCAGGAGTTGCTCCTTTAGCGTATCCTGCAACAATTACGGACTCTAAATTCATAGCTTCGGCTAAAGCAAAATAGAGATTACTATACCCAGAACAAATTGTAGTGCGATCGCGTAACACTTTTTGGGGATTAACATCAGGATAGTTATCATTATTAACTGCATCTAAAAATGCAGCAACGTCATAAGTAATGTGTTGCGTTACCCAGGCATAAATAATCCTGGCTTTTTCTATTTCGGTGTCAGCGTTCTGTGCCAAGATGTTGGCTAATTCTTCTATAGATGTACCTGAGTAGTTAAGTTCTTTAGCAATGCGATCGATTTCCGAAAAGTCTTGTTGGGCAATTTTATCAGTTGAACCTAGTTGAATTGGCTGATATTCACTGCTAGGAAAAATGTCTGACTGTAGAGAAACTAATTGTTGATTATTAAAAGACTTCAAAGCAGTCTGGATATTGCCGACTGTTAGTAATAGAGATACACCTAAAACAGTACCCACCAACCAGCTACTTGATTGTTTAGCTTTCTGGTTTTTGTTAGGCTGTAGTTTTAAGTTTCGCTTGGCAGTCATAAGAAATTAGTCTCAACTTAAGAGAAAAAGCATTGATTCTCTCAGAATAAGTTGAAACTTAATTGTCTCGAAGCGATCTCGATTACAAACTAATTGTGAGACTGAGCATACATAGCCTTTCTCAAATCGCTGATTTAGAGCTAATATCCTACTAAAATTAAAATTAATTAGTATTTAATTAGTATTAATTAATATTATTTTGATCAAGAAAAAATCATATATAAAATCATACCAGCAACACAAATAATACAAAGTAACTGCATGGCAAACAGATACTTAATACTTAGTTTTAATCGCTCTTGAGTATGATTCATACGATCGACTTTAAATTGTAGATGTGAATCATGATCGTGTAACAATGCCATTCTATTTTTGAGCAGACTTGTGATTTTATATTCTAGATTTTCTTCTACATTTTCTTCTACATTATTACTTTGTGTTGCTTCTATTTGTTCTATTTTATTATCTAATTTACTAATAGATTTATACAAATAAACTATTTTTCTTTTAAGCTCTTGGTTGTCTTGAGATTCTGATTCGGTTCTAATAATTTTATGGAGATATTTTTCAGTTAATTCTACGCTTAGTTGAAAATAGCCTTGATGAACATAGCAAATTGCATTTTTAAGTTCTTGAGGCGTAGTAGTTTTGAGTAAATAACCTTTTGCTCCATTTCTTAATGCTTGACTAAGATGTTGTTCATTATCATGAACGGTTAAGATCAAAACTTTAGTTGCCGCAAATTTTTGGGTGATGATTTTGGTCGCTGTCAAACCATCCATCTGGGGCATTTCAACATCCATTAATACTACATCTGGCTGTAGATTGGGAATCTGCTGAATCGCTTCACGACCATTTTCAGCAAAACCAACTATCTCAATCTCATTTTCTGATTTTAAATAGGTTTCTATCAGTCTATGAGTCAGATTTTGATCGTCAACAACAAGAACATTAATCATGCAAAATTACAACACAATATTAGATATATTCTAGAGGCATTAGGTTTATATTAGTCGGTTGCAAGTAACTGTCAGTATACATATTGTGCAGTATACAAGCTACTTTTGCCCATTTTGGTAATATAAATTACTAAGATTCTCGCTCGCTTGATAGAATTCTGTTTTTTTAGGCCTTATATTGTTTCATTGGCTGCTAAATAGTCACTTTTAAAGCATAAAAACCTATAAAAGTAATTATTTTCCCAATAGCTCTGATTTTAGGTTAACCAGGTACTTAACCAAATAGCGATCGTACTTAAACTTACTCCAATGACGACTGCTAAAGGCAAGATAATTCCTGTTTGGGTCATCTTAACTATAGGAATAGAAATAGCCATCATCCCTGTTGCCAAACCCCAGATAATAGCTGTACTGCCAATTTTTGCACCTTGTCCTTCCATGAATTATTTTTACCTCAACTAAGTTCACTTTATTTATTAAGTCACAACTTGACTAAATAACGTTAGTTTTTACCCTAAAATTTCAGATTATGCTTATGCCCTATATAACGAACCCTGAGCATACTTGTATTGCTTAAAACTAAGTTTTTATTTCCCTGCTATGGATCAAAACTAAGGCGATCGCTAATCATATCGCTCATAGGCAGTCACAATTCTCTGTACTAAAGGATGACGCACCACATCAGCTTGAGTTAATTCACAAAAAGCAATTCCTTCAACCTGACGTAATATTTTCCG
>JASJDX010000497.1 GCA_030064975.1 Pleurocapsa sp. MO_192.B19 | reverse complement strand
TGGCATCAGTAAAGTAATTCGTCCATTTTCGTTCTCTTTCTGCCTGAGCTTGTTGGATTGTCGATTCAGCTAATACCTTGGCATTATCTAAAGCAAAACCAACTTGAGTAGCAATTTGGGTCATCCAGCGAATTTCATAGTCTTGCCAGTGACGGGGTTGACTGCACTGATGAGCTACCAATAAACCAAATAACTTACCTTCATTGAGGATGGGCGTAACCAGATTAGCTTTGACTTCTAAAGTTTCTAATTGTTCGATGTAGCATTTGGTCATTCCTGCTTCGTAGATGTTATTGATTGCCCTCACTCGACCATCGCGGTATTTATCCAGATATCTGGCTTCAAAACAGGGGTCAGAGATAGTTTTATTCAAGGCTCTGGGATAACCAGGAGTCACTGATTCAGCAATAACCACACCGTATCGATCTTGATTGAGGCTGTAAACAACTACCCGATCGCACTCTAAAACTCGTCGAACTTCTTGGACACTGATCTCGAGGACATCATTTTCTTTGAGGGATTGACGAATATACTGAATGGCATCAGTAAAGTAATTCGTCCATTTTCGTTCTCTTTCTGCCTGAACTTGAAGGTGCTCCATATCATCCAACAACTTAGCGTTTTCCAGAGCCAAGCCGACTTTTTTAGCAAGTTGTTTCAAAAACTCAATTTCTGTCTTTTGCCACTTCCGTGATGTTGCACATTGATGAGCTACTAATAACCCGAATAACTTATTTTTGTTAATGATTGGCGTGACTAGATTAGCTTTTACTTCTAGCTGTTCTAATTGCTCCAAATGACATGGAGTTATTTCTGCTTCATAGATATTGTCTGTTGCTCGAACTCTACCATGGCGGTACTTATTGAGATATTTAGCTTCAAAACAAGGGTCTTTTATCGTTTTACCTAATGTTTGTGTATAGTCTGGAGTTACTGACTCTGCAACTATTACGCCGTGATTATCTTGGTTAAGACTATAAACGACAACGCGATCGCAATTTAGATATTTTCGAGCTTCTTCCACAATGGCATTGAGAATATCTTTTTGTGAAATTGACTGACTTAAATTTTGAATAAATTCTCTATGTACCAAGATTTCATCTTCTTCTTCAGTTTCCCTGGTAGAGTTTTTCGATATCGAATCTAGAAGCTGTTTGGTTCCCCAGCCTGCCATACCTCCAGCTAGTAAAGCTGTGGTTCCCGTACCAATTAACAATGTCGCCAGTAGCTTATATAGTTTTTGTTGTCGTGCTAATTCTGTTTCCGCTAAACCGATGTCATCAAATCGTTTCGCCCAGATTGCCTGTTTATTAACGACTTGGCTACCAAAATAGTAAGTTACTGTTCCCACTGCTAATATGGGCAACATTACTGCGCTACCTACTAAAATAGCTACTGTCTTAGCTTTTAAGTGTTGAAAAAAAGATTTTTTTGGCTGTTTTTTCCGTGATTTGGTCTCAATCTTAACTATTGCCGCCCCTTTGGCCTTAGTATTACCTGTACGAAAATCATTTTGTACAGCTTGTTTAGGAAGAACTGATTGATTCACATCAGTTTGCACAGGCTCGTTTTGTCTGTTATTGGGTAACGTTCGCTCTTGAGAAGTTTCAGTAAAAGTTATTTCTCCATCAATATTACTTTCAAGTGTTTGAAAGCTGTCGATATTAGTTTTATGTGCAGACATCTTAGTTATGAATATATCTGTTGAAAAAAGGCAATGAAGATGCTTGTAATTAAGATTGCTTAGCAAGCAAAAGACGTTAAACAAGCTATTGTGTTAAATTAAATACTATCAGAAAGTGTAAAAACACTTGGGCATTATTACTTAATTTTTCAATCATACATTAATTACTTATTTGTGAAAACTTTGGTGTAGCGGTTCTGTTGCCAAAAACGTAGAGAAGCTTGTAATATAACCCAGGTATTAATTACGGTTTTGTCGCCAAAAGTTTAAAAAGACAGAATTTTATTTTCAAGATGAAGAGCGTATTCGAGGATTGATGTTTTTGCTTACTATCGCTCTGAGTGTTTTTACTTTGAGGGAGTTTGTTGTCCGTCGTCAATTAACCAGACTCAAACAATCTATTTCTGGACTTTATTCAGGCAATCCTAAACGTCAAACTGCTCGTCCTACTGCTGAACAATTATTAACTGCTTTTCGTGATTTGACTTTGTATCTTTATCCTGACGGCTCTACTGAAATCAGTTCTCTTAACTCCCTTCAAAAACGAATTTTAAATCTCATGAAAATTCCCGAATCGATTTATCTGATTCCTCAGCTAGTTCCTAATTAACTTTAATCGCTCTAACTATTACTGTTACTTGATTCTCTTTTCTTTATTTTCTCTACTATTTTTTATTTAAGCGAACCGTGAGTCATGAAGGGCTGCTTCATGAGAATAAGAAAACAACAGCGATCGCAGATAGCGATTTTTCTCTCATTCTCACTTGCTCTAGTTCATACTCGTTCTTTTTCTTTATTCCATCTCTTTTTAACAACGATTTCAGTTGTATTTCATTTGTATGTCTGCTGGATGTGGGTTGTAACCTATACCAACTATGGGATGAAATTGTTAGAAATAATCAAACTGGGTATAAGGTTTCTTCTAGGTTGGGGAAAACCACCTCAACATCTACATACATTCTCGCCTCAACAACTTGCTTCCCTTATGCAAGATGCCGGCTTTACCGTTGAAGAATCAAAGCTAATTGGAACTAGAACAAAAGCTCTATACTTAATGGGGAAAAAGAAATGATAGCAATAATTGAAATATAAGAGCTTCTCCTGCTAAGGGCAGGGACACTTTAAGATTTTGAAACGGTTTTGGCTGCCAATAAAGTCTAACATTTCCGCTCTTCTTAGGAATGAATTAATTCGTGACGATATTCTTCTCTTTGTTGAGGTAAAAAAGACATTAACTGCCATTTTTGATTTTTGATGATAAACGATTGAGTAATATCAAGCTTATTCAAAAAATCTAGATCGTGAGATATAACCAGAATAGCACCTCGATAACTCTTGAGCGCGCCGATAAATTGTTCGCTCGTGTCTAGATCTAAATTATTAGTCGGTTCGTCCAAAATTAACAAGTCGGTTTCCGATATGGTAATTATGGCAAGAGCTAAACGAGCCAGTTCGCCTCCACTGAGAGTAGATGCTAGTTTATATACATCTTGGTTTTTAAAGAGAAAATGTCCGAGTTGTAACCTGATTAACTGATAATCTAAGCTAGGGTTTCTTGTGGTGATGTTTTCTAAAATTGTTTTTTGGGGCTCAATTATTTGATACTTTTGGTCTAATTTAATGTAATTTAAATTTTTATTAATCGATATATTTCCACCTCTGAAATAAGCTGAGTTTTTCGAGAATAGAGCCTCGATTAAACTAGATTTACCGCAACCATTAGCACCAGCAATTACAATACGATCGCCGTATTTAACTTCTAGATTAATTTGTTCTGCTAAAATTTTATTACCAATTAAAAGAGTAGCATCTCGAATATTAATTAATTCTCTTGTGTGGTTTTTATTGCTTGCATTAATATTGATTTGAGCATCTTTCTTAGTTTTAATTTTGGCTTGTTTGTAATTTTGCTCGGCTTTTTCTAGTATTTTCTGAGATTTTTTCGAGAATTTTCCAGCAGATGCAGAAGCTTTATTAGCATTATAACCTCTTTGGATAGCGGATATACTTTGAACGCGAGCTTGAATGCGTCCTTCTCGTTGTGAGCGAGCTGCTCTTTTCTGTTCTTTGGCTACGGTTTTTCTCGCTTTGACAAGAGCTTTTCTCGATTTTTCTTGTGCTTTAATAGCACTTTGAAATTCTCTTTCTTTTTCTTGTCGATAAAAAGAAAAATTTCCCCCATAATAATTTAACTTTGTGGGAGTAAGTTCCCAAATATTATTAACTACTAGCTCTAAAAAATAAGATTGGTGAGAAACAATTATAAAAGCCCCAGAAAACTTATTTAAAAATCCACTTAAATTCTCACAGGCTAAAATGTCCATGTGATTGGTTGGCTCGTCGAGTAAAAGAAGATTTGGTTTTTGAGCCAGACCGAGTGCTAAAAATAGTTTAGTTAGTTCTCCACCGCTAAGACTGCTTATAGGTAAATATAAATCGAGACAAGTATTTAAATCGCTTTCTAAAATATTAATAATTTTCCACCATTCCTCAGCAGAAGATGAAACAAAATCCCCAATAGTTTTATTATTTACTTGGTGTTCGAGTTGAGTTATTTGAGGTAAATAATAAAGAGAACAAATACTATTACAATCGATAAAACCCTGGCTGGACTTTAATTGTCCTGCAAGTATTTTCAATAAAGTAGACTTACCAACTCCATTACAACCAACTAAACCGACGCGATCGCCATTTCTCACCCCGATATTGATGTTACTAAATAAAATTCGTCCCGATGGCAATTGATAAGTAATATTATGGGCTTGAAGAAATAAATTTTGCTTCATGGATAGAACAATAATGAACACGACTTGGCAAAATTGAGATTAAAATTCCAAAAAATCATTTTAAGCAGGCATAAGTAACTCCAAAATGTTATGAATTGATTGACCTTGAGCCAATAAGTTTTCAGATAAGGAAAGTAAATTAGCTAAAGCTTCGCGATTCAAGGAATAAACTCGTTGACCAATAGTTGACTGTTCTTGAGCCAACTTAAATCTTTCAGATTTCTGTCCTCGACAAGTAACTCGTTGAAGTAATGACTCCTTCTGAACCAGTTCATTTTGAGTGTTTATTGTTTGGAATCGAGGGTGATTTTGCCGTCTTCTAATTCGACAAGGCGATCTGCTACATCCAGAATGCGATTGTCATGAGTTACGATTAAAATCGTGCAGCCTTGTTCTCTGGCTAGCTGCTGCATTAATTCCACTACATCCCTACCCGATTTGCTATCTAAAGCTGCCGTTGGTTCATCGGCTAGAACTAGCTTCGGATGAGAAACCAAAGCGCGGGCGATCGCCACTCGTTGTTTTTGTCC
>JASJDX010000496.1 GCA_030064975.1 Pleurocapsa sp. MO_192.B19 | reverse complement strand
GATTGCGATCGCTTGGGAGAAGTTCTCAATCGCTTTAAGCAAGCAGGAATTTCTTACCATTGAAATTACTGGTAAATTGACCAGTAAAACCTCATCCTTGTAATGTAGTATTAAAGTAATTATTAATATAATCGTCAAATTTATTCTTTCAAGAGTGAAGATTTTTAATAAGGCGATCGCCTTATGTAGCTGAAGAGTCATCAAGTTTTATCCATAAGTTAAAATATCCCAAGTCATTGCATCAGCCAAAATTATACAATTATTCAGCAACGCTTCTATTCTTGGTCTAGCTTATTTGTGGAGTGAGATTTTTGGAAATGCAAAACTATGGAACAACATTAAATATTCATCGACAACCAGTTCTTCCTTTTTTTAGCTCGTCTAGTCAAACAAGACTGAAAAAAATTGCTCCTGTGCCTATTGGCATGAAAATTAAATCTTTTAAAATTGAGGATGTTAATTCCTCGCGATCATCCATAGCTCAAGTTGTCAAAATGAAGACAACTATTAAGCTGCCTAATTTTGTTAATTCACAACCATCTACACTAAATATTTTTACCGAGGGAGTAGTTACTCAATCTCTTAATTCTTATTCGCGCCGTTATCCCCAGCCAAATAGGGTTACTCAACCTAAACTTCGCCACTCTGGAGGAACTAAAAGATTTTGGTGGCATTGGTTGTTATTAGTGGGTAGTACCATATTAATGTTGCCCCTTTTATTTCAGACATCTTCTCAAGCCAGCAATTTGTTAGAGAAAGCGAAAATCTACCTCGAATTAAATTCTCAACAAGCAACTAGTCTTCCTGAAAGTGGACAAATTTATTTACAAAATAATCAAGCTTCGACCTTTAATCGGGCAATTAGGGAAGCTAGAACAATTGAACCAAATTCTCCTTCTTATCAACAGGCACAAGCTGATATCGTTCGTTGGAGTGAGGTGATTTTAGACATTGCTCAAGGGCGAGTTGCTCAAAAAGACTTTGCTGGTGCGATCGCTGCTGTTAAGCTTATTCCTCAAGATGAAACCTCTGTATACTCTATTGCCCAGCAAGCAACAGAAGCAGTTAAGCATTGGCAACTAAGAGCGCAAAGACAAAATCTTTATCAAAATTCATTATCAAGAGCTAAAAAATTAATTAATCCTAGTCAAGCTTCATCTTACAATTTAGCAATTAGGATGTTACAACAAATACCTCCAGGAGTAGAAGAATACCCAAAAGTCCAATATTTAATTAGGCAATGGAGTAGACAAATATACCTTATAGCTAATTATCGCGCTGCTCAAGGAGATTTGAAGCAAGCAATTGAAGCAGCAGCTTTAGTTCCTAAAGATTCTTTTTATTATCAAGAGGCAAGAAATTTAATTATTAAGTGGAAATCTTATCTTGTAACCAAATCATAAAAAATTATCATTAATGATTAAATTAATCCTAGAAACTCATGTTGGGCTTAATTATTATCCTATTTCTTAAGTGTAAAAAATAACAAGTGTAAAAAATAACAAATTCAAGCTCTGGTTAAAATAAATAAACTACCATCTCCACCACGACCAATTCTCATTATTTGATCGATATAAGTAATATTTAAACTAGGAATTCTTCCTTGTGGATTTCTAGCTTCTACTACTCGGATAGGATCGAGTAAGCTGGTCTTGATACCCAAAATTTTATTGATTCCAATAAAGCGTTGTTTAAAATCTACATTAATTTTTTGATTAGGAAGTAGATTTTCTCCTTCTAAAGCTGGTTCAAAAGTCGCTGTCACCCTAACATATCCTGATAATAAACCAGAACTATGTTCTACCCATGCTTTATTTTCAAAAGAGGCTGTCTCAATATCAATTATTTGATAAATTTTCCCTACTAGAAATCCCAGAGGCAAACGTCTCAAGGAACGAATTTCTCTAGCAGTTGAGTATTGTAATAACCAGCTACCATCGAGTAATTGACCACCGTATAATAAAGGGCGAGGAAAAGAGGTGAGCTTTTCTAAAGCAAGGGTTAATGTTTCTATTTCCTTAACTTTTTGTGGTTTAATTTCTAAATCTGTAATAGGAGACCCTTCAAGAGATTTTCGGTTATTTTTAAGTTTTTCAATCTCTTCAAGTAAATTTTGCCTAACTGCTAGCCGATTCTGAATTTTTGACATTTTTAAAAGTTAATTCAAATAAGAAAATCAGACTATCTTAATAGAAACATAAAATTGCGATCACTTAAATCAAGTTCTTCTGAGATTTGACGACTTGCTGTTGGTATAGGGAGCAACAAAAATTACTAGGCTGACAAACGACCAGAGAATTATTAGTTATTGAACACAAATAACCAGAAATCATCCGCCGTAACAAAGCCTGGATTGCGATCGCGATTATTTTAGGCGTTATAGTAAATAGGTGCAATGATCATCAAGATACTCAAATTAAACATTAGCTAGGTAAAAGACCTTTTTCTGCTAGCCATTGTTGGTTATACAAACGAGATTGATATCGCCCGCCACCATCACAAAGTACTGTCACTATAGTGTGACCAGGGCCCATTTGTTTAGCTAAAACTAATGCCGCACCGACATTAATCCCTACCGAGCCACCCATAAATAAGCCCTCTTTATTGAGTAGTTGATAAATAACGCGGATACATTCGCGATCGTCAATTTGGATCGCATCATCAATTGGCGCACCTTCCATGTTTCCTGTAATGCGACTATTGCCAATACCTTCCGTGATGGAATTGCCTTCAGGTTTAATTTCACCTGTTTTGACATAGCTATAAAGACCACTACCCATAGGATCGGCAACTACACAACGAATATTAGGATTTTTTTCTTTAAGGTACATTGATACTCCCGCATAAGTTCCACCTGTACCAGTAGCCGCTACCCAAGCATCCACTTTTCCATCGGTTTGTGACCAAATTTCTGCGCCTGTAGTTTCATAGTGTGCCTGACGGTTAGCTAAATTCTCAAACTGGTTTGCCCAGATGGCGTTATCCATCTCTTCTGCTACACGCCCCGACACCTTAACGTAGTTGTTAGGATTTTTATAGGGTACTGCGGGAACAAGACGTACTTCTGCTCCTAGAGTTCTTAAGGTATCAATTTTCTCTTGGGATTGGGTTTCGGGGATAATAATTAGACACTTATAGCCTTTGGCATTGCAAATATGAGCCAAACCAATTCCCGTATTACCTGCTGTTCCTTCAACTACTGTTCCCCCTGGTTTTAATATTCCTTTTTTTTCTGCATCTTCAATAATATATAGAGCAGCACGGTCTTTAACAGAGCCACCAGGATTCAGAAATTCCGCTTTCCCCAGTATTTCGCAACCTGTCTCTTCACTAAAGCTATTGAGGCGAATCAAAGGGGTATTTCCCACTGTAGCGACAAAACCGTTTTTGATATCCATATCTATAAAATTAAATTTATATCTACTCTCTAGTCTTTAGATTACCTGAATTTTGGTTGTTAATTATTGATTGTTAATGGTTAATTGTTAATTAGCTAATATCTTGATGTCCTTCTGCAATTAATTTGGGTTTGATGTAGAGATTTTCGAGTAATACTCCCATTCCCGCTATCCAAGGGGGAACAATTAATGCGCCAATAATTCCTAATACTTGTGCGCCACCTAACACTGCCAATAACTGATAAAGAGGGGGGACTTTAACCGAGCTTCCTACCAACAGAGGATCTAAAAGATAGGTTTCTAAATTTTGGACAATTACAAATAACAGCAATACCCAAACAAAGGTTAATCCTCCCTGAGAAGTAGCTACGATTAAAGCGGGAATTGCCCCTAAAACTGGTCCAAAAAAAGGAATTAGGTTAGTAAATCCTGCAATCACTCCTAAACCTAGGGATAACTCTGATAAGCCTAAAAATCTCAGGCTTACACTGATTACTACACCCAAAATTCCCGAAACCAAAATTCTTCCTTGGATATAACCTCCCATTCTTTTGCCTACTGGTTGAATTTGTGCCGCTAAACGTTGATTCCAGGGTTCAGGAAAGAGATTAATAATATCTTCTAGTAGTTGTTTAGAACCCGATACCATGTATGCCGAGAGCAATAAGGCTAACAAGGCACTAAAAACACTACCGATAATTCCTCTGGTAACGCTATAAGAACGAACTACTAAATGTTGACTAGAACGAATTGCCCAAGAAGTTAACCCCTGCACATCTAGTAGTTGATTAATAATACTGGGTGCGCCCGTTTCGCTCATGCCAAAGCGGAGGAACAAATCGGACAAAAGCGATCGCAACGCTTCTAGGTAAACAGGGAATTTTCCAATTAAGCGTTGAATTTGTTCTGCTACTGTTGGACCGACAATTAGACCAAAACCTGTTAAAGTGCCGATTAAGCCTGCATAAACTATTAAAACAGCTAAAAAACGCGGAATTCCTAGTTTCTGTGTGGTATTCACTAGAGGAGCTAAAGTAGCAGAGATCACAATTGCAATCATCAGCACCACAATCAAACTTCTCAATTGCCATAAGAGAATTAATAGCAAGGGAAGAGTAACCAGCAGAACAATGTTAGTTAGGGAAATAGAAATCCGTTTATTAGTCATTTAATCTTGGCGATCGCTTTTGCGGAGCGTTTCCGTTAACGAAGCTTTTCCGTAAGAAATATAAAATAGCACGGACTGCGCCCAATATTAATTAATAATCTAATTTAGGCCAAATTTAGGCTAATGCTAATACTGTTGATTAAACTAAAGCTAATTCAATTGTCTCGCCAGATTGAGGATCAATTGCTTTAGTAGAAAGATTGTTTTCTTGTAAAAGCTGGTTAAATTCTTCTACAGTACCATCTGCTTTTAAAATCGAGCTCAACAAGCCTTGAAAATCTATATCTCCTGCGGCGGTAGATAAAATGACTTGGGGGTTTAACCATTTACATACTTCTAAAGCTACTTCTTGTCCTCTGAGTATAGCTCCCACTAAGGGTAACTTGAGATCGATGATGGGAGTAATAATCACATCAATCGGTACAGTTTCCTTGAGTAA
>JASJDX010000042.1 GCA_030064975.1 Pleurocapsa sp. MO_192.B19 | reverse complement strand
GTTCGTACTTATCTACTGGCATCGAAGCAGGTTCAGCTTCAAAATACTCTAGGGTAAGCAGATCTGCTGCCGATGGACGGACTAAATCAACGCTTTGTATCAGTGGATCGGATGGATATACATCTTGATATTTGGGCATATTAAAGGCTGTTGAGATAAGTTGAGACTCTTAATGTTTAGTATTTTAATATTTTGAGATAGTCTAAATTAATTAGGCTTGACTTATAGCGATCGCGTGTAGCCCATTTGGATAAATTTACGTGCCATGTCTGCACCAACAAAATCATCTTGCTCTAAATATACTAAGAACATTTGATAGATTTTCTCGCTGGATTCGGTAGCTATTTCTGGGTGTTTAAATCTCCAGTGAGGTAAGATTTCTAACTTGTAAGGTTTAACTAACAATACGTGAGTTCGACAAAGGGTCAAAAAACTAACGGGACTTTGACAAAAAACTAGGTTCAAAAAGGGGTGAAAGCCTCACCCCTTTTTGATAGGGAAAAATTGTCAAAGTCCCGCTAAAAACTCAGTAATATTCTGATTTCCCAATGTCTGAATTGCCCATTCTCTCGTTGTTTATCTCCCATAGTTCGAGGAAAAAATCATAACTCCGTTGCGTAGCTTTTCGCGTTCGCGTAGCGAAGGGGCTGTGTGCGTCACCTGCGGGCGCACTTTATAAGCCCCGTTGTCCGAAGGAAATAGCGAATACTCCGTTCGCGGTTGCGGAGCAAGTCGTTAGACTCAGCGTGCCCTACGGGCATACTCCGTTCGCGAAGCGTGCCCGTAGGGCATACTCCGAACTCACGTTGATTTAGAGTGTCCCTTCTGCTGCTAAAATCAGCAACGCATTCACAATAGAGGCTGCTGCGGGAGAGCCTCCTTTTCGTCCTTCAATTAATATTTGCGGCACATTTGACTTTGCTAAGGCTTTTTTTGATTCAATTACCGAAACAAAGCCAACGGGTACACCTATTACTAATCCTGGAATAGTTTCTGAGAGTGATAGCTGCTGACAAAGGGCGAGGAGTGCGGTGGGTGCATTACCAATTACATAGATAGCCTGGGGATATTGCTCCCAGCACCTAAGTAAGCCTGTTTCTGTGCGGGTTTTTCCTGGAGCAGCTGCCTGTACCTGGTCAATTGCTGCAACAACTGGGTTATTGAAGGTTTTGCCGACTAAGTTGCGAATTCCCTGTTTAACCATGGTTACATCTGTCACAATTGGTACACCTTGTTTAATCGCAGCGATACCAGAATCGATCGCACTTGGACTAAATCGCAATAGCTGAAGATACTCAAAGTCAGCCGTAGCATGAATTACTCGCCGTGCGATCGCATATTCTGGAGGACTAAGATGATGTTTTTCAACCTCACGGTCAATAATGGCAAAACTTTGCTCAACAATTGGATGGTTTAAGTTACTGGGTAGCTCTACTTTTTTATTCGACACTATCTATCAATTTAAACTATCAATTTAAAATTAAAAACTATCCACCAAACTTAACTGTTGCCCAATCAGGTTCACGATTATATTGAATCATATTTTCAAACTTACGTAACTGCGCCTCGTAGATAGTAAATTCTGGTAGTTCACTTTCGACGAGATGATCGTTAATTTGAGACAGAACAATACAAAGGCGATCGCGATTTAAACTAGGGGGGACATTATTAAAGTATCCTAAAGTAAAATGAGCCGTTAAGTCATATTGTTGTTCAATTCCCAAAGCAATCAATCCTGCATTTTGATAAACAGAACGACGTAGCTGAATTATTGACTCATAGCTTTCCTGGTCTTTCGGTACCAAACAAGCCATAATGGCTCTTGGTCTAGTGACAACTCCCCACAATTGCCAAGACAGAAGTTTATTGTTTGATTTAGACTCTTGATATTGTTGAAAACTAACTAAAATCTGTTGTTGTAACTCCCGATCAAAATTAGGATTTGCTGCGACTATTTGGTGATAGCTATCATCCCAAATTAGATCGGCTATGGTTAAATGGAAGCTGTCAGATGGTAAAGGAATGAAGAAACCTGGTTCTAATTGTTGAGACAGTTGTTGCTGTAAAGTCTTTACTTGATTGTAAAAATTTTTGTTGTTCGTATCTTCCTCAGCAGGAGGTGTAATCACACTATAGCCAGGAAATGATGTTACTTTGCCGTCGATAAATTTGGGAGACTTTTGAATAGCTTGTAGTTGCATCGAACAAGCACTAGGTAACGTTAACCTGGCCACTCGGTTGATATAGTCTTGATATGATTCGTCCAATCTAGCTTACCTCTGATTCAATTATCCTCAATCAAAAACATGGCGCAATAATCATGGCTACTGTTATTGATTGAGTCTCTTATATTCATTGTGCCGCTTAAACAGCAGAACTAGATTATTATAGTCATTTCAATTAATTTCTTGACGTTTTATGGTCATTGGACCATTGGTGACAAGTCAAGGTTGTGTCTTATTTGTCAACTAGCTAAAAGCTCTTAGCTGCAGGCTGCCGAGCAGCCAAGTCGCTTTCATCGCGACGCTCTGGGCGTTTTACACCCTTCACTTTTGAGGTATTCTAGCGATTGCAAAACCAAATAGTAAACACAAAGCACCATCAACTAGGACGATGCTTTCTCGATCTTAATTTATCTATAGCGGACTAGATAATTTTCTAGATAATTTTAAATTTGCGTAGACCAAAGTATAGACCTAAAGCAATTCCTGTATATAAGCCAATAATTAATACAAAAGCAATTACGCCACCCATGGAAAATCTCCTTTAAAACTTTTTTGAATTTTATAGTTATTGGTTATTCTACCTGATTGCCTGAAACTATTGAAATTCAAGACAAATTACTACGATTAGTTAACAGTCCCTTGGATTCATTTACTAGCTTACTTCTGTTTGAATTGATGGGTTAAGGCAGGACAAGGAAGACAAGGGAGACAAGGGGACAAGGGAGAGAATTTTAATAGTTTTACCGATCATTAATTAATTGACAGAAGATTACCTGTAATCAAAACTGCTCAATCTGAAGGAGAAGAACGGGTCAACTGAGGTGTATATTGAAATAATTGAGTAACCATTTCCGTGCGAGAAGATACATTTAATTTACGAAACATTCTTTTTAAAGCTTGTTTGACTGAATTTTCTGTGATCCAAAGATTTTTACCGATTTCGGCGTTGGTTAATCCTTGAGCGACCAACTCAGCAATTTGTATTTCGCGAGGAGTAATCAGTCTAATATTGGATGAAGTAAATGTTCTTTCTGGTAAACGTATTTTGACTAGGCAGGTTGATAAATGTAAACACAAAGCACCCATGTCGATGATGTTTTGTTGATTGAAAGCTGCTCCATGGCGATCGCGTGTTACCCCTAATCCTCCAATTAAGCTACCATTAGCCACAATTGGCCCTGCCATTACATGAGTATGATCTAAACGGGGACAGATAATTTTCCACTCGGATGTTTTTAATAAAGCTTCTTCATGGACTGGCGCATGATGTTCAAAGATATATCGCAAAACAGGATTATGTTCTAGGGATAAAGCTCGTTTAAATAAGCTTGACATTTTTTGCGGAAGTTGGTCTATAAAAAATAGCCTATAGCGTTTGGCTGCAAAATATTTGCCAATCTCAGGGATGACTTGTTGTTGAAGATCTTGTTCACAATTGGCTTGGGCTATCGCTTGAAATAAAGCTGGTAAAGAATTTGTCATGATGATTAGCCAAAGTTCTCAAGTGTACTCTTTCGGGGACTATACCGATAATAAATCTGACTTTTATGATAGCCATAGTTGAACTACAGACCAATTAAATATCATGTTGAACTATGCATACCCCGAAACTCTGGTAGATACTCAATGGTTAGTTGAACATCTAGATGATCCTAACGTCCGCATCATTGAAATGGATTTAGATCGTAATTCTTATGATGCTGGTCATCTGCCAGGGACAATTTTTTGGTCAGTTTTTGCTCCATTATTATCGAATTTTGGTACTAATTTTGACCCAACCGTCATGGAGAAATTGCTGTCTGATTCTGGTATTACCAATGACACTACTGTAATTGCAGTTCACGGAAGCTCTGCTGCTACTTCTGGTTTTATTTTTTGGTTACTCAAGATTTTGGGACATCAAGATGTGAGAATTCTTAATGGAGGTCGTCCTAAATGGCAACAAGACGGTCTACCTTTAACTACCGAGTCAACAGTTGTCACCCCAACTAATTATTGCATTAAAGCTATAGACAATACCTTAAAAGTTTCTTCGGCAGAAGTAAAAAAATCCATTAAGCAAAGCGATTGCGCTCCGCGCACTGCTAGAAGCAATCGCATTTTACTTGATGTTCGCACACCCCAAGAATATCAGGGGGAAATATATCTACAAGAACCACCTCAAGAAAATGAACGAGCAGGACATATCCCAGGTGCAATTAACCTTGATTATGAACTAGCTCACAATGAAGACGGTACATTTAAATCTGTTAGCCAACTACAAAAAATTTATAGGGATTTAGGCATTACTCCTGACAAATTGATTATTCCTTACTGTGCTGTAGGTGGACGTTCTGCCCATACTTGGTTCATTTTAAAATATTTACTAGGCTATCCCCAGGTCAAAAATTACGATGGTTCTTGGAATGAATGGAGTCTACTTCCTGATGCTCTAATTCAAACATAATTTTTCTAATCTTTAGCACACCGAAAGCCAGCAATAATCTGCCTTACTCCTGGATGATACCAGTTGCGGAAAGTAGGTCTTAAAATCGCGCTACTGGTTGCCCAACTTCCACCTCGCAAGACTCGATGTTGATGGTCAAAATAGACTTCTGAATAGCCAGGATAAGGATAACTACTAAATCCTGGATAACTATCAAACCAGGAGGCTGTCCATTCCCAAACATTACCCAACATATCTTGACAACCATAGATGCTTTGGTCTGAATAAGCCGTCACTGGACTAGTATGCCCAATCAGGCGATCGTGATTGCAGTGTCGAGACGCATCCATAGCTGCTTTTGCCCATTCGGCTTCTGTAGGTAATCTTTTGCCAGTAAACTTAGCATAAGCTTCTGCTTCGTAATAGCTGACACCGCATACAGGATGATCTATCCAATCTGAAGAATCTGACCAATATAAAGGCTGAGAAACAGGATTTTGTTGTAACCATTGCCAACCCACTTCTGACCAATATTGACGCTGTTGATAACCCCCAGAAGCCATAAACTGATAATACTGTCCACAGGTGACAGGATAGCGATCGATCCAATAAGTATTTAAATGTATTTTATGAGCAGGACGTTCATTGTCTTGAGCCTCAAGAGCATCGCTACCCATGACAAACTCTCCTGCTTTGACCCGCACCATCTCGCTATACTGATCGGGTAAGGTATTAGCTTGATTTTCTAAACTTAAGCTGGATTTTGATTGACCGAAAGCCACTACAGAATTCGTATAATTGCGCTGTTGGTGAAGTTGTAAAATTAAACTAATGGTTTCAGTGTGTTGGCTTTCGTGTTGAATTAGCCATTGCCAAAGACGTTCTTCCTTGTCTATGGGGGCAATTTCCAAATAACCTAAAGTTTTGCTTCTAACAATCCTTAAATAGTTCTCAATAGTTGCTATGGTAGGCAGATTTTGACGTTCTTGTTTTGGTATTCCATCGGCAGCAAACAAGCAATGGTATTCAGTAAAGATCGGCGATAAGCTAGCAAGATGTTCTAAAATCCAATAAGCTTCGGTAAAAGCAATGTGACCAAAATGCCAACCAATCGGGCTAAATTCTGGGTGAGCTTGCTTAAAAAAGATGGAGTTGTTGACCTCAGCTAATAGATCTAGGGTGTTTTGGCGACACTGCTTTAGTGCTATGGCAATAGACTTTCTACGAGATGAGATTGACGTTGACTTCAAGATTTTCTCCTACACCAATAATGCTTTTTTCTGGACAACTAATCCAATTACCCTCAAACATAGGTTCTGAAGCAACAATTACTGCCTCAGAATAAAGTGAGTTGTCTTTTATATAGTAAAGGGTAGGACTTTCTTCGCGATTAGAATAACGACAGGCAGCTAACTCTTTGCCATTACTCAAAACTATGTTGGCAGAAAAGTTAATCTCATCTGGTTGAGATAGTTTTGCTAAATGAATAATAGTGTTACTCAAAGCTTGTTGTAAGCTAAGGCGATCACTATTTTCTAACTCGTTAACTATCAGCGCAAAAATATGTTCTGAGTCGGTAGTCCCTTCTATGCGTTGATAGGCAAAGTCACTTAAGTTATTACGGATTGGTCGATAAAGAGTTTTACGAAAATCATCAATATAGCCATTATGAACAAATAAAAGATTTTGTTGAGCAAATGGCTGGCAGTTAATTATATCTACTGAAAGATTAGAAGTAGCACTACGAACATATCCCAAGAAGCAGTTAGATTGGATGTAACGCCCTATCTGGGGTAGGTTGGCATCGTTCCAAATTGGTAAGACATTTCTATAAATATATGGTGGATTTTGTTCCTCTGGATGATACCAGCCAATACCAAAACCATCGGCATTTAATAACCCCGCAGTCATTTCACGGGGTTGATAGCTTTGAACGATTAAAGAATGTTCTGGCTTGATAAGTATACGGTCTAGTTGAATCGAAGAACCGAGATAGCCTAATAGTCGACACATTAAATTCTAAGTAATTAACTTTTTTGCCTTTTCTATTCAATCATCTCAATTGCAGAGAAACAAAGATATTTATATCATAATAAGATGAGTTTACAATGCCAACTTGCTTTAATAACCAAGTTTTTGAATTAAGAATTACTCAAAAAATAACGAGGGTCAGATTCACAAATCTACCCTCATTAAGAGGTCAAATTAATTTAGGGAGTAGGGCAAGAGTCAATATCTACAGACTTTGACTACGACTCCCTGATATAGTCTTAGAGGGTTGTAAACAAAACGAAAATACTGTTTACATAGTAAGGATACTAACATATTTTTGAATAAATATACTGAGACCTTCCTTTTATAGCGATCGCTTACTCTCTTAACAAGACAATGAACTTAACTGATTTCACTGTGTTTTATGCATGAAATCATCAATATACATATTGATCGAGCTTCAATTTATAATTTAGTTAACTTTTATAAAGCTGCGTTAAACAACAACTCAAATATCTTAATTTTTAGCTATTTCTATGATGACTAAACCACGTCTGTAATTGTTGACGACATGATGTTTCTTTGATGCCAGCTATTACCTGTAGTCGATGATTAGAACAAGAGCTATCAGGCAAATTGGTAACAGTACGAATTGCTCCTGTTTTTGGCTCATCAGCACCATAAACCAGTAAACTCAAGCGAGAGTGAATAATTGCCCCAGCACACATTGGACAGGGTTCAAGAGTGACATAAAGAGTACAGTTTTTTAGATACCAACTTTGTTTGACTTTATTCGCAGCGCGAATTGCCAAAATTTCAGCGTGAGCAGTAGCATCTTGCTCTCTTTCCTTGCGATTAGCTGCCTCAGCCAGCAAGTTACCTTGGGCATCGACAATTACTGCGCCAACGGGTATTTCCCCTAAAGATCCTGCTGTTTGGGCTAATCTAAGAGCGTATTCCATCCAACCACAGTGAATCAAATAAGACTCGTAATCTAACTGAAATAGCGATCGCATTTGGGTGCCGTTTTTGGAGTGCAATTTTTTCACCTTTAAGAAAAACTTCAGAGAATATATAAAATTACAGACAACCCTAATGTTAAAAACTATTAAACTATTGTTAAATTGACCACTACAAAATTGAAATTTTTCATTCTAAAAGTATGAATTTAGAAAATATTTCGCTGATTTTAAACCAACTGTTTGACGTTGAAGACATCAAACACGATGTAGAAGAAGCTTGGCAAATTAAGAACTCTCAGATACATTTGCTGATTATCCTCTCAGAAGATCATTCTTGGATCAGATTATTAAGCCCCATTGCTACGGCTAACGAAGCCAAGTCTTTGCTCCCTCAGTTATTAGAGGATAATTTTGATGTTACCCAACAAGTACGCTATGCCCTCAATCAAAATGTCTTGTGGGGAGTATTCCATCATCGTTTAGAAAGTCTAACCACAGAGGATTTTCAAAGTGCGATCGCATCTTTAGTTGCTCTAGTAGAAAAAGGTTTGTCCCGACCTTTTAATCAATTAATTGAGAAGCAAATTATTCAAATTGTCAAAGCTGCAAAGACCCAAGGGCAGAGCTTAGAATCTACCTATCAAACCATAGATCGATTTTACCAAGAAGGAATTATGGGAGGTATAGATCAAGATCCCGCCCAACGAGAACAATTTTTAGCGGCTTGGAAGTCCCAGCTAGAGCGTTTATGGTCTGAGGTTGAAGTTTAATGATCTTTCCACTTTTGATTGAGAGAAAATTTGCTGTGTTAGCTGTTAGCTTTTGAATATTAGTTTATTTTGATCTTCACAAAGTTGCTCGAAATCATCTGTGGTAAGCAAGAAACAAAGCTTATGAATAATCAAGTATCAGCCATCAACCATCAACAACCAAAGGATCTTTTAGCAATCTTAAAAGCAGATTATCAGAGATTTCCTGAAAATCAAACTTTTGAGATCTATGCCCCAGATGTTTATTTTAAAGATCCTTTGAATGAATTCTACGGAGTTAAACGCTATCAAAAGATGATCGGCTTTCTAAGTAACTTTTTTGGCGATATTGAGATGGAACTCCATGAAATGACCAGAAACGAGAACACTATTAAAACTGAGTGGACACTAAATATGACTCCGCCTCTACCCTGGAAACCACGCTTATCTATTCCTGGCTGGAGTGAATTGAAAATAAGCGATGAGAATTTAATTGTCTCTCATATCGATCGCTGGCATATTTCTCCCTGGAATGTTTTGCGCCAGAATTTCTTTTAGGCTCAAAAAGCGTCACAATAATAAAGTTAAGTAATGTAAATATATTTTATTTAGGATTTAAATTTTCTATGCGTGTAATTTTAATGACTGGCAAGGGTGGAGTAGGAAAAACTTCCGTTGCTGCCGCTACTGGTTTGCGCTGTGCGGAGTTGGGTTATAAAACCTTGGTACTCAGTACCGATCCTGCACACTCTTTGGCAGACAGTTTTGACATTGAATTGGGACACGATCCGCAACAGGTGCGTCCTAATCTTTGGGGAGCAGAGCTTGATGCACTAAGGGAATTAGAAGGTAACTGGGGAGCAGTTAAGCGTTATATTACTCAAGTTTTACAGGCTAGAGGTTTAGATGGAGTTCAAGCTGAAGAGTTGGCAATTTTGCCAGGAATGGATGAAATCTTTGGTTTGGTGAGAATGAAGCGTCACTATGATGAAGGTGACTTTGATATTTTAATTATTGATTCTGCCCCTACAGGCACAGCTTTAAGACTATTGAGTCTGCCTGAAGTTGGTGGCTGGTACATGAGACGTTTTTATAAACCGCTTCAAGGAATGTCAGCAGCATTACGCCCCTTAGTTGAACCATTATTTAAACCCATTGCTGGTTTTTCACTACCTGACAACGAAGTGATGGATGCTCCTTATGAATTTTATGAGCAAATAGAAGCTTTAGAAAAGGTTTTAACAGATAATACGAAGACTTCGGTACGTTTGGTGATGAACCCTGAAAAAATGGTCATTAAAGAATCCTTACGCGCCCATGCTTATCTTAGTTTATATAACGTTGCCACAGATTTAGTAGTAGCTAATCGGGTGATTCCCAACGAAGTTAACGATCCTTTCTTCCAACGTTGGAAAGAAAATCAGAATGTTTATAAGCAAGAAATTTATGATAATTTCCATCCTTTACCTGTTAAAGAAGCTCCTCTATTTCCCACAGAAATGTGTGGTATGGAAGCCTTAGAACAACTTAAAGAAATCTTGTATAAAGATGAAGATCCTACCCAGGTTTACTATAAAGAAAGCACGATTAAGGTAATCCAAGAGCAAGGGAATTATAGTCTACATTTATACTTGCCAGGAATTCCTAAAGAACAGATTCAGTTAAATAAAACTGGTGATGAATTAAACGTTAGAATTGGTAATCATCGTCGTAATTTAGTGCTACCTCAGGCTTTGGCAGCACTTGAACCATCAGGGGCGAAGATGGAGGATGACTATCTAAAAATTAACTTTAAAGATATGGCTCAAGTTTAAATTAAATAAGGGATTGATTAGAGTAAATCGGCGATCGCTTGTTCTAATTGAGCTTGTTCTAAGATAGTCAAGACAAAAACCTCCTGCACTGTTTTACCCTGACGGGCAATAACCTTATAACCACCCCGAATGGGAACAGAAACTCGCAACTTCATTTTAGGTATATGACTTCTGGTGTTTTTGATTCTGCCTGGAGTAACGGTAGTAATTCCCTCACACTTAATCAGTTTCTCTAATATAGGAATTAAACCAGGAAGATGAGTAGAATGATTCCAGACTAATCGACCATCAGAAGACATACCTATTTTTCCTCATACTTCTTGCTTTTACGGTTAGGCTTTTTCTAATGGTGCCATAGTTAATCCAGCACGTCTCAACTGTTGATGATATAATTCTGCTTGTTCTTGTGGCCCAACCCAAACTAAAGCCTGTCCTTGATAGTGAATTTGTTCGGTTAGTTCTCTAGCTAGATCGCCATTCATTCCAGGAATATATTTCATTAAACATTCTATGACGTGCTGAAACGTGTTAAAGTCATCATTCAAAACAATTATCTTGTAGTTGGGATAATGTTCCTTGATAGTCTGACCCGCTTTTTCTTTAGTTACACTGGGGGTGGCAGTCATTCCAATAAATCCTAATAACTCAACTAAATTAAATGCTGGTTTTGTAGATATCAAATAAATCTACTAACAATGACAATTTTTGTTGATTTGCCAACACTCTAATCATCTAGTTTAGCCATTTTTAACAATTTCTTCAAAATCAATTTAGTTATGGTGATTAATTTTTGTTTTGCTATTCTTTAACTTTAACTATCACCATCAGATGAAAATTGCAATCGGTTGGCTTTATCCAACATTAATGAGTACTTATGGCGATCGTGGAAACGTTATTTGTCTCCAGCGGCGATGTCAATGGCGCGCAATAGAAGTAGAAATTATTCCCCTCAAAAGAGAAACTGAAGTTGAGCAATTTAACCAGGTAGATTTAATTGTCGGTGGAGGAGCGCAAGACCGTCAACAAGAAATTGTGATGCGCGACTTACAGGGAAAAAAAGCCCAAGTTCTCCAAGAAAAATTAGACCAAGGAACACCAGGAGTATTTACCTGTGGTTCACCGCAACTGCTGGGACACTACTACGAACCAGCATTAGGCAAAAGAATTGAAGGCTTAGGTTTATTAGATATGGTTAGCCAGCACCCAGGGATTGAGGCGCAACGCTGTATTGGCAATTTGGTGTTTGAAATTACTGCTACTCCAATAGCCTCAGAGTTAGCAGCAATGTTAGGTGAAAAACCCATTGTCATTGGCTTTGAAAATCATGGCGGCAGAACCTACTTAAATGATGTGCAACCTCTGGGTAAAGTAATTAAAGGATATGGCAACAACGGTGAAGATCAAAGCGCAGGAGCTTTTTATCAAAATGCGATCGCCACATACTCTCATGGTCCTTTATTACCAAAAAATCCTTTTATTGCTGATTGGCTAATTCAAAAAGCCTTGCAAAAAAAATATCAGCAAGAAATTGCTTTAGCCTCTCTAGAGGATTCTTTAGCTGTTGCAGCACGTAAAGCAATGTTGCAACGTCTTGACTTATCCAACCTTATGGCAACAGTTTAGGCAATTGTTGTGAATCTTTGCATTAGTTGCGTGCTTTGCAACGTGATTTGACTTAATATTGCAATCATATGAATTATGCAAGACAATCTTGCAACTTGTAAATCTTCGCAATTGCAACCACAACTATGACTGGAAAAGTACTAGATAATGGTTCAGGTAGAATTTTGGTTCTCCTTCTGCCTTTTGCTATCAGTTTTGTGATTTTGTATAAGCTATGGCCTTTCTTACTGTTACTAGTAGCATTGATCGTAGCTGTTAAAATTTGGCAAAATTACCAATGGCAAAAATGGTGTGGAGAAATCAACCCCTACTTTAATCAATTGGTTAAAGAAAATCGGGGCTATCTAACTCCAGTAGACTTATCTATAAAAGCAAACTTAACCGCCAGAGCAGCTAAAATGTTCTTGATTCGTAAAAGTGACGAATATGGCATTGAGCCTAAAACTATTAAGGACAAGGGTGTTGTCTACTATTTTCCTACTGCTAGTGCTTTGGGCAGTATCTTTGATGATAGTGAACCAGAAGTGGCTGTCAACTCCTATCAATTAGCTGCCAAAGAATCTAGCAAATTGTCTGTTACAGGCATTGCCCAATTGGCAAAACAAGAACAGATCAAGGAAAACAATAAAGTTACAAACTCCCAAGAATCGTCTTCTGTTGCTCAATTAACTAAAACAGAATCGACTCAGTCTACTGCAACTATTGAAACTGAATCTGAGACCGAAAATTCAACTAGCAATAATGCTACTTCTATTGATGCTGGTCAATCATTGATTCAAGCAGAACTAGCAAAACGTCTCGATTTAAATTCTAGTACTGTTGGCAGACGCAAATCTGACCCAGATTTTGAAGAGTGGAGTCAAAGCAAAGATCCTGAAGGAGTGGCTTGGAGATATGAATCGGCAACCAAGCAGTTTGTCGCAGTTGTTTCCAACTAAAATTATTACTGTTCTTCTTCATCGTCTTGACAGAAGCTTAGTTCGTTCAGATATCATCAGATAGATTAAGAGCTAAGCTCTTAATCTTGCTTTAAATCTTTAATATTTGATTGAAGTGTAACAGTCTGGATATCAATCTTTTGATATTTTTTAGAGAGATATCTGAACGATTTTTGCTGAAACTTAGATTCTTATATTCTTATTTTTTTTTGTGTCTGACTCCAAAAATATTAACCACATTTGGCAATGGCAGACTTGGCAGGATTATTCTTACCTGACTTGTAATCTATTATCAGTTTGGCAACATGGATTTTTTACTAGGCAATTTTATCCCCGTACTCCAGAAGATCTAACTTTAATTTTGCAACCCGAAGCAGTTGTCTATCGAGTTAAACAAGTACATGGAAATTCGGTCATAACACCCAAGGAAATAGATACTGTTATTCAGTCACACAATTTAACTGATACCTTCCCTGATGCTGACGGTATTATTAGCGATCGAGAACAACAATCGGTTTGGGTGGCTAGTGCCGACTGTACTCCTGTATTAATTGGAGATCTAGCGACAGGAAGAGTCTGTGCTATTCATGCTGGTTGGCGTGGCACGGCTCAAAAAATTGTTCCCCAAGCGATCGCTAGATTACTTAAATTTGGTAGCAAAAAACAAGACTTACGTATTGCTATGGGACCTGCGATCGCAGGAGAAGTTTATCAGGTAGACGAAAATGTAGCAGTAGATGTCGGAAAAACTATTGTCGCCAATTCTACAAACTACACTGAGGCAGAAATACTTAAGGCATTAAAACAGTTACCTGACACACCAATTTTAGACGACGATCTCTCAGGCAAAGCCCGGCTAAATGTACCAAGGGTTAATCAAATTCAACTAGAACAATTAGGCATCAATTCAGAACATATAGCGATCGCTCCTTTTTGTACCTATCAACAAAGCGATCGTCTTTTTTCTTATCGGCGCACTGGCGAAAAAAAAGTCCAGTGGTCAGGAATTATTAGCCAATAATTTTATTTAATTTTTTCTTAAATTATTACTTAAATTATTAAATAACTACCTTGTTTTTTAACTCTATAGAACAAATTCTTGCCCGACTTGAACAACAACCAGGCTGGGAAAAATATCGTGAGTATCGTCAACTATTAAAATGCTGGCACAACACTGTTAGTCAAAATACAGCTCAACATACTCGTCCTCTTCATATTACTCGACAGGTTCTTTGGGTTGCTACTTCTAGTGCTGCCAGAGCGCAGGAGCTTTCTTTTCAAAGATATACTCTGCTCAAAAAACTCAATAATCAATTGCCTTTTGCTTTGAAAGATATTCGCTTCTCATCTTCTCAGTGGCATCAAAAAACTCAGCAAAGTAACACGAAGCAAACTCTATTCAACATTAGCAAGAGGCAGAAATCTAAAATTAATCTTACAGCTCCAAAGATTGTGGACAAGAAGGTTCAAAATAATTCTCAGAAATCTCCACAAAAATCATCCCCAGTCACACAAGCAAAGGCAGCAGCGGAGAGTTGGCTAAAAACTGTCAAACAGAACTCATCCTCTTTTTCAGCTTGTCCTAACTGTGGCTCTCCAACACCAAGAGGAGAAATAGAACGTTGGAGTTTATGTTATCTTTGTATTGCTCAGAAATGGTCTCAGGAATACCGCCCTCCAACTTTTCCCGAGTCAAAATAAACATCGTTTTCAGAGCTAGTCAGTTATTTTATCAATGATCCCTATAGATTTTTCTCCATTTGGCTCCATAAAACTACTTGGGAAAAAGTTATTTTTGATACCATTTTTTCACCCTCTTGTGTCTATTCATTACTCAATTATAAAGAGAATGTGAAAGATTTTTCCTAGCTGGGGATCACTGAAAGCCATACCAGATAATAACTTGAATTAGATAAACAGGTTTATGAAGAAAGAGCAAAATAGGAATAACGGAATTGAATAAAGCCGATCCAAAAAAAACCCAATGAAAGAAATCAATTGTTCAACTTCTGCCTGTCGCTACTGTCGCTTTTATAAGCCAGAGGGACGAAGGGGAGGTTCTTGCCAAATGTTAGGTGTACCAGTCCAAAGCAGTTGGAAAGCTTGTGCATTAGCATCTTCTCCCTTTGAAACAACTTTAAAAAAATTAGAAGATATTTTTCACTTAGAAACTGCAATTTCGTTACAATCCCCTACTCAATTGCCTTCTAAGGTATCTGAGCTCCATGTAGATGATAGTTATCCAGCAACAGTTTCTAATAAATGACAGTAAATTATCCCAGATTAAACTACTGAGATAATAGCTTTACTCTATTTTTCTAAATTTGTTAAATAAAAACGATTAAATCTAACTTATTAGTATAAAACGCGGTCCCGATATTTCAGGAGCGCGTTTTATTTAGGAATCAATTAACTTGATTAACAGATCAAAAAATATGTGTTGTTCAAGGTAACCAAGGATACTGCTGAAAATTTGGGGAACGTTTTTCTAAAAAAGCTTGTTTTCCTTCTGCTCCTTCTTCCGTCATGTAGTAAAGCATGGTGGCATTGCCAGCTAATTCTTGCAAACCTGCTTGTCCATCACAGTCGGCATTAAATGCGGCTTTGAGACAGCGAATAGCAATTGGGCTTTTTTCCAAGATTTCTTGCGACCACTTGACTCCTTCGGCTTCTAATTGATCTATTGGCACAACGCAATTGACTAATCCCATTTCTAAGGCTTCAGTGGCATTATATTGCCGACAGAGAAACCAAATCTCTCGGGCTTTTTTTTGT
>JASJDX010000495.1 GCA_030064975.1 Pleurocapsa sp. MO_192.B19 | reverse complement strand
AATTGGATAATGGAGAAACCATCGGACAAATTGCTGATGTTACTGGTGAAGGTAGTACATTTGGCTGGGAAGACGTTAGTCTTACCGATACTCCAAGTTTAGACCGTGATTATAACGATTTAGTAGTTCAAGTACAGGGTGCTTCTGCTTCCGCAGCGACTGTTGAAGATTCAATTTACAGCGATCGCAATTGGCTCGATACGGAAGTTGGACAAGAATTATTAGAGTATGCCAACCGTCCTCAGTTTGAAGCTGGAACATTTACCGTTAATTCTACAGGCAAAGTTGAATTTGATTATCTTTATGATGGAGGGTGGTACCAAGGAGAACTCGCCCTCTTTAGTCTCAAAGGCATGGAAGTTTACGAACCAGGATCGGTAGAGTTTCTCACTGAAGCTACCGCCCGCGCTTTAAGTAATAGCGAACGAGGACGTATTCTCATTAGCGACTCCACTGAAGGGGCACACTTTAGCGATACTGTTACCTGGGAAAACGATTTTAATATCGATGCAACTGGTTATCAAGGAGTTCAATCCTTTGACATGGAAGCAGGAGACGAATTAGCTTTCATGTTGGTGCAGCATACCACCATACAAGATATCTATCAGCATCCCTACAGTACTTCTCAATGGGGTAAAAAAGTTCTCTTCTCTACTGATATCAATCAAGTTGCTGCGGTAGACAATAACGGAACTCTGGCTTTTGAAGATATTGTGATTAGTTCTGGTAATTCCGACTACGATTATAATGACTTCATTCTCCAGGTACGAGGATTAGAAAGCGATAATACTGTCAGCCTTGATGAAGTAGTTAACTCCAATCGCGATTGGCGTAATACCTCAACAGGGCAGGACTTGCTCGAATATGCCAATCGCACGGTGTTTAATGAAGGTGTGTTTGAAGTCGGTGAAACTGGCGAAATAACTTTCGACTATCTTTATGATGGCGGCTGGTATCAGGGAGAGTTAGCCGTATTCAGTCTGGGAGGCATGGACATCTACGAACCAGGTTCCGATGCTTTTATTGCCGAGGCTACTCGACGGGCTTTGACTAACTCTGAGTTGGGTTATGTTCTAGCTAAAGATCGCACTGAAGGGGCGCGGTTTACAGAAAAAATGTCCTGGGAAAATGATTTCAATATCGATGCCGATCAGTATCAGGGAGCTCAAACTTTTACTATGAACCCTGGAGATCAGTTTGCCTTCATGTTGGTACAACATACTACTGTCTGGGAAATTACTGATCCAACTAAAATTTGGCAATGGGGTAAATTACCTTTGTTCTCTATTCCTGAAGCCAATCCAGGTGGAAATCCTGAAGGACAGGTTGTAGATGTAGATGGTAACGGTACATATGCTTTTGAAGATGTTCGCACTGATATTAACGATTCGGATCGCGACTACAATGACTTTGTTTTCCAAATCAAAGGTGCACAAGGAACAGTCTCCTCAATGGATCTTTACTCTAACAGCGATCGCGACTGGCGCACTACAGAGGTTGGAGCAGAAATACTAGAATATACAAATCGAGCAGTTTTTGACGAAGGAGTATTTCAGGTAGGAGAGTCCGGAGAAGTAACAGTTGATTTTCTTTATGATGGCGGCTTCTACAAGGGAGCAGAAGTCGGTATATTTAGCCTTGATGGTATGGATATGTATGAGACAGGTTCAACTGCATTTGTTGAAGCAGCAATTAATCGGGCACAAAGTGATTCCACTCAAGGGTACACAGTAATTCAAAATCTTGAACAAGGAGCTAAATTTAGCTCTGAACTCAATTGGGAAAATGACTATAATTTTGAAGAATATCAGGAAAAACAAACATTCTTGATGAATCCTGGAGACACTTTTGGTCTAGTTGTTATTCCTGATGGAACCCTAGAGGAAGGTCTGACTGCTCCTGATTGGGCAATCAAAAAAGATCCTCTTTTCTCTATGCCTACAGCTAATGCTAATGATCGAGTACAATTTGCAGATGTTTTAACCGGAGCAGAAGGCACAATCATTGGTTTTGAAGATATCCATCTAGATTTAGGGGCAAACCGAGACTACAATGATATTGTGTTCTCTATTGAAGGAGCCCAAAGTATAGGTTTTAGTGATGTTGAAAATGTTATTGTGAATAATCGCAATTGGCTTGATACAGAAGTAGGTCAAGATATTATCAGTTATTTTGATCATTCCAGTCTAATTTAAAATTATTTTTTTTCAATAAAGCGATCTCGATTTAGTTATTGTAGGGTATGCCTCGCCCTACATTATTTTTTTTATTTATTGCCGTTGATTTTATGAAATCTCTCTATGTTTATTTGGCATCCCAACTTTTCAACTTTAAAGTTTTAATTAGTCGGTCTAATTGTTCATAATCTTCTACAGGTGCAAAACTCTCGATCTTAGCTGCGGATAGTGCGGGATGTTTAGAAGGTATATTTAATAATGCTGCTTTTACATCTTCTACTAATTGCGGATCGGTATTTTTAAGAGCAGCGATCGGCCATTCGGGGTAAAGAGCGGTAGTATGAGCATAGGGAAAGTTATCCTTAACGCGATCGATAATTCTCAGTTCATTGAGGCTATTAATCAATCCCTTTTCTACCATTTTCTCTAGTTGCCCAGTGCGAATAAAACCTGCATCGATAGTGCCATTGAGTACCGCTAAAACAATATTATCTTGGGATTTATTTTCGATAAATTTACTGAAATCTTGGAAGGGATTGATTCCTTTTTGTTGTAGGTGATAAATTTGAAACACACAACCAGCAGCAGCCGTTTCAAAATCGACACAAGCCACCTTTTTTCCCCGAAGATTTTCTATGGTTTTAATGTCGCTATCTTGTTTAACAATAATTAAAGCACTAAATAATGTCCCTGTTTTTGGTCGAGAATTGGTAACTAAGAATTCAGTATCATAAAGTCGGCGAATTTGCACCGCAGCCAGAGGATTATTGGTAGTAAAGTCTAAGTTACCTTCCTCTACTTGGGTAAATTGACTTTCTTGAGATAGGGTAACTAATTCAAAAGGTCTACCTATAGTTTGTTCTAAATAATCTAATAAAGGTCGATATCTTTCATTCACAGATACTGCACTATCAATACTCAGAATTCCTATGCGTACTGGCTTGCCAGTTAGTTGAGTATTGTATTGAGTTGGGGTATTAGTATCAGTAGAATTAAAATTTGTTTTTTGACAAGCAATTAAACAAAATATTAGTAGAAAGCATATATTCAATAATACATAACTTAGTTTATTTAATTTTAGTTTAATCATATAAAAATAATTATTAGTTTATTGTATGATGTAATAGCTAAGAACTAAGAACTTTATTAAAACTAAATATGAACTATAAAAATAGAGCCTTTAGGTTGATTGTCTTCAACAAATATTTCGCCTTGATGAGCATCTACGACCATTTTGCAAAAAGCTAGCCCCAGACCAATTTGATTGATATCCTTAACCTGAGTCCCTGTTTCATATTTATTAAATATGCTTTGTTTCAATTCATCTCTTACCCCTAAACCGCGATCGCTAACTTGGATTTGAATATTTTTCTCTGGTAAGTTAAGGCGATCGACTTTAATGGTTACTTGACTGGATGAAGGAGAAAATTTAATCGCATTAGATAGTAAATTCTCTAGCAAGCGACGAAACAAATTAACATCGATTAATATACTTTGATTAGCTTCAGGTAATTGTTTGCTTAGTTGGATATTGTTGTGATTAGCTAATTGAGTAAAATCCCCAACAATTTGATTGACTAAATCATTTATATCTACAGAAGTTTTATTTAACTTTAGTGTCCCCGACTCCATTTTTGCCATAATTAACAAGTCATCTGTTAAAGCAGACAATCGTTGTCCAGAATCTGATATTTGTTCGACTTTCTTTCTTTGTTTTTCATCAAGGTCGCTTCGTAAAAGAAGTTCGCAAGCAAAAGCAATATTACCAATAGGATTACGCAGATCGTGGACAATCATAGTAGACATATCATCCCTCATCTGGAGAGTTGCTTTGAGGGTGTCATACTGTTGTTTGATTCTCAGCATCGATTTGACTCTAGCTCGTAATTCTAAACCACTAATGGGTTTACTAATAAAATCATCAGCACCAGCTTCTAAACAACTAGCCATATCTTCTTTAGAATTGAGAGCAGTAGCCATAACAATCGGAATATGGCAAGTATGAGGATTTGATTTAATCTGCCGACATACTTCGATTCCATCCAAGGCTGGCATCATTACATCTAGCAAGATCAATTCTGGTTGAATTTCCTTTAATAATTCCAAGGCTTGTAAACCATCAGCAGCATATTTTAAGTCGTATTTATCCTTAAATAATAAAGCCTCAATAACATCAAAATTATGAATTTCATCATCAACAACTAATATTAATTCTGGTTTTTTCATGAATTTAAATTATCTAAGATAAAATCAATTAGTAATCAAACTGTTATTTCGTTTGGCAATCAGTTGTTGTTCGATATTATTGACAAGTTTTTTGAGATTTACAGGTTTAGTCATATATTCATTTACTCCCGCAGCCAAACATTTTTCGCGATCGCCTGGCATGGTTAAAGCAGTCAAAGCAATAATGGGAATGTCAGCTATTTGTTGCTCTTTTCTAATCCGACGAGTTGCTTCTAAACCGTCCATGTCTGGCATTTGTATATCCATTAAAATTAGATCGGGTTTTTTATCTTTAGCCATGTCGATCGCTGCAAAACCATTATGGGCAAAAATTAATTTATATCCTTGAGATATTAAGTAATCTGACATCATTAATATATTCGCTTCGTTATCTTCTGCCAAGAGAATTAAAGTTCCATCTTGTCTGGTTGATAAAGCAACTTGAGAAATAGCATTATCAGATTCTAAATTAGGTTTTATTAGTTTTTTCCAGGGAAGAATAACAGTAAATTGACTGCCTCGATCTACCTCGCTAACTACAGAAACACTCCCTCCATGCAACTCAACGATGTTTTTAACTAAAGCTAAACCCAAACCAGTACCTTCATAGCGACGA